>CAZSJP010000006.1:0-680 GCA_964606675.1 uncultured bacterium | reverse complement strand
AAGTAACCGTTTGGTTTCGACTTCGCGATCGGCTTCCTGTTCCTGGCCCTGCTCCTCAACAGGTACCTCTTCCAGCAACGGATTCACTTCGAGCTCCTGCTGCACTACTTGCTCCAGGTCCAGAGCGGGAAGCTGCAGTAGATGCAACGACTGAATGAGCTGCGGCGCCAGCCGCTGCTGCATCCTGAGCTCTTGTCGCATGCCTAACAAAACGACGTTCTCCTCACTCGAGCCGGAATCGCTCGCCCAGGTAGTACTTGCGAGCGATCGGATCGTCGGCGAGTTGCGCGGGTGTGCCAGCGCATAGCAGACGTCCTTCGGCCATCACGTACGCGTGATCGGTTATCGCCAGCGTGTCCCTCACGTTGTGATCCGTTATGAGGATTCCAAGGCCCTTCTCACGCAGGTGCGCTACTATCGACTGTATGTCTTCGACGGCAATCGGGTCGACCCCGGCAAACGGCTCGTCGAGCAAGAGGAAATCCGGCTCAATGACCAGTGCCCGCGCGATCTCCGTCCGCCGGCGTTCTCCGCCCGATAGCTCGTCGCCACGCGTCTTCCTGACGCGTTCTATGTCGAGGTCGCTGAGTGACCGTTCGAGACGCTCGTGTCGCTCTACGCGCGAGAGCGGCAGCCGCTCCAATATCGCCAGTATGTTATTCTCCACGGTCATACGACGG
>CAZSJP010000005.1:0-24027 GCA_964606675.1 uncultured bacterium | reverse complement strand
CGATATCAGGGCTCATCTCTTTCATGGCCAGCGCGACCTGGAGAGTGCGGTTGTCCAGGCGTGTCGGATCGTCGCTATGTTCGTCGGCCACGACGATCGCGGCCGAAGCGTCGGCGATGTTGGCACGATGCAACACGCTCTCCTGCAGGAAATCGCCATGAACGAACGATACGTCGAGCTGGTTGTATTGGTACAGGACCTCGTTCATCTCTACTTCGGGCTTCGCGTTTATCAGGACGAACGGTTTGCTCTGCCAGTTCTCCGACCGAGAGAGGAATCTCAGGATCGAGTCGATGTGCCGGCTCCACCCGCAGATGACAATGTGGCTGCTAGCCTTGATCTTCTCCAATCCTCGGCCCTCCTTGATCTTCTTGGCGGTGAACACTGAGGCCAACGTCGCCGTGAAAACAGCGATCATCACCATTCCCACGAGTATGAAAATCATCGTCAACGTGCGCCCGAGCGTGCTGCGCGGAACGACGTCGCCGTAGCCGGTGGTCGCCAGAGTCACGACGGACCAGTAGAACACGTTCAGCGGCCCACCGAACGAATTATTGTTGTAGTACTCGACGATGCTGACGACCAGCGACGACACGGCGAACAGACCCAGAATGGACATTCCCAGCTGCGGAACGTTCTCTCGCCAGAGCCCCTGCCAGAACACATGCCCCGAGCGCCACAACGCCCGTCTCCGGACGACGATCCGCCGCCACAAGGCGTGCGCGCCCTGCGATAACTCGACGCGGTCAGGCCAGTGCACGGTACCACTCCTCAGCACCTCGACGAATCCGCCAGAGCGCCGCGAGAGCGACGAGCCCCGTGATGCCGCCGGCCAGCACGCCCGGGCCCAGGATAAGCGGAGCCACCGGCCATATCGGCGCCTTGACAAGCCACACGCCCACAAGCCAGATCTGAACCACTCCGTACGCCGCTGAACCGGCGATGCCGGCTCCCACAGGCCCTGCCAGACCATCTCGCCCGGCCCAGAAGACCAGGCTCATCGCGCCCATCGCGGCAACACTCGCAGCTGCGGCCACCAACGTCAGGGGATGGGCCAGCATGCCGCCTACCAGACCCGCCAGGACAATCTTGAGAAACATGACGCCCGAAGCAGCCCAAGGCCCGTCGGTCCACATCGCCAGGAGAACCGCCGCATGGCCTATGCCGAGCCTGACCCACGGTATCGGCCGAGGCAGGAGAGACTCGACCACGGCCAGGGCAGCACCGACCGCGCCAAGGATAGCCACGCGAGCCAGAACGGCCGTGGCGCCCTCGCCACCGACGGATGCGCCGCGCGTCCGAGCGGTTGGCTTCTTCTCGCGCATACTCTTCCTCCAGGCTGCTCTGCTCGACCGCGCACCGCAATCGACGTTACGCGGGCATGCTCATTGGGTCACGGCGTCTATCCGTTCATCGGTCCGCCCGTCGGAGACAGTCAGCACGAGACGGTTTGGTGCGCACACTATCGCGCCGCCCATTGGCGTAAGATCGCCGTCGAACCGGCACCATTCCCTTGGGCACGAAGTCTCGATGACTACGACGCGGCCGGCCGTCGTCTCGAAGACGGTTCCGCCCATCGCACCGGCAACGGTGTCCGATCGCGTGTGCCCCGCATCGGGAAAGCGCCACTGGGCAACCTTCAGCCCATCGACTCGCGCTACGATCATCGCCGGGCGACCCGGCCCCCCATCTCCTAAGGAACCGCTTCCCACCGCCAACATCAAGCCGGCTGCGGCGATAATCACGTCCAGGGGCCGGATCATCTCGCGCCACGGCGGGAGTGCCATCCTAGCCGGTCCGTTCTGCCTGGAGCCGTCGGGCCATCCAGCCGTCGCAGACACGCGGCAACGCCATCGGGTCGTAGCCGCCCCAGGCGTTCGATGCGTTGCCCAATGCTGGAACGCGAGCCCGAACCACCATAGCCTTGCCCCTGGACACGACAGAGTACTCGCCGGCCGATGTCGGAACTACGGCCGTTCTTCCATGCGGAACCGTCAGTTGGGCGCCGTTCGACGAGTGCTGCAACGTGACGTCGCCGCGAACGCAGACGATCGCTTCGGGGCTGGTGCTATCGGCCCGCAGCCGCGCGGTTCCTTCGATAGAGTACGATTCGACCGCAAAATGGCGCGTCAGGGCAAGCAGCAGCCGGACACCCCATTCCTCGGCGTGGGCGACCGGCTCCGGCAGCGGATCGCTTTCATCGGCGAAATCCGTGACGGCGAGCGCCTTCTCGATATGCAACTCGCGCGGCTTGCCGTCTGCCCCGACACGGCCCCAGTCGTGAAGTCGGTATGTTACGCTCGACGTCTGCTGTATCTCGAGCACCACGACGCCTGCCCCGAGTGCGTGGACTCTGCCCGCCGGTATCGAGACGACGTCGCCAGGCGCGACCGCGTGCCGCCGGAGCACGTCCTTCGGCTCGCCGCGTTCAAGGGCTCGAGCCAGGTCGTCGCGCCCCACGCCTCGCTCAAGCCCGGCGAACACCTCGGCCCCGGGCTGCGCGTCGAGGATCAGCCACATCTCGCTCTTACCCGGCGACCCGTGCTCGTGCTCGCGGGCGTATTCGTCTCCGGGATGCACCTGGACGCTGAGAAGCGTCGCGGCATCCAGGAACTTCACCAGGAGCGGGAAGCGCCGCGAGCCGTCCAGCTGCACGTAGCCTGCCCGCCCCAAGACCTCGTCAGGCTCCCGAGCGATCCAGTCGCGCAGGTTCGTGCTGCACTCGAGTTCGGTGACGGATCCATCGAGATCGCTCACCTCCCACGATTCGGCGACCGTGCCCGTCGGCGGCAGATCGCGGCCCAGAACGCGAGCAAGGTTCCGCCCGCCCCACACGTAGGACTGGTATCTCGGTCGACAAAGAACGGCCGCCGCGGTCATTCGTCGGCGTGCTCCTCGTCAGAGCCCGGCTGGGTCGAATCCTGATCGCCGGCCGATTCGGCTTCAGCTCCGGCATCGGCCTCTTCCGGAGAACTCTCGTCGGGTTTGGCCGCCTCGTCGACGTAATTCATCCTCAGCGTGTACACCATCTGCGCGATCTCGCGCGAGTCTTCCTCGGGTATGTTCCCCTTCGTCACGCGTTCGAGCATCGCCAGCGTGTCTATCGACCAACTGGCCTGCCCCAACTCCCGCTCCACCTTCTGTGTTGCCGGGTTCGCGATCTTGCCCAGGGCAACCCACGCCATCTGCTGGTACGTCTGCGCCAGGGCCATCAGATGAAAGCGATCTTTCTGCTCGTCCGTCAGGTTCTCACTCATGGCTATCGACTCCAATGTTTCGGGCCTGTCGACCCGCACCGACACTGCTCAAACTGCGTTATCCCACTAGAGTACACCCCAGCGATCGTAGGCTTCGCGGGCCGACATGCCGCCGCGCAACGCCTCGGCAACGGTGTTCTCGCTTCCAACTTTCTCCAGCGCGCGACGCATCGCCTCGTCGGCCTCCGCGCTCGGAATGACGACGATGCCGTCGTAATCGCCGAACACCATATCGCCAGGGGCCACGGCTACGCCCGCGCAACATATCTCCTTGTCTCGTTCGACCGCCTCGCACCGCCCCTGAGAGTCGGACGCGGCCATTCCTCGGGCGAAGACCGAGAACCCGAGGTCGCGAACACCCAGCACGTCTCTGCAATAGCCGTCGATCACGGCTCCGCAAGCTCCGCGCCCGCATGCCGCGGTGGCCAGTAACTCTCCCCAGAACGCCGCCTCCGCGTCGCCACACTGCGCGACCACCACCTCGCCGGGCCCCAGGTCGTCAACCAGCTCGAACTCGATCTCGTATGGGTTGGGCGATGCCGACTTGACGTCTTCGACGCGAATCGTCCTCGCTCGGCCGAAGAGACGGGCCTGTTCCCAAAGCGGCCTGACGCTCGACGCCAGCACCTGGCCAGACTTCCCCATGCCATCGAGCACGTCGGCGATCACGGCGGTGTAGGCTTGTTCCAGCACCTCGAGCCTGTACGATTCGGCGATCATCTCCTGGCGATTCCTCAAAGCTATGTCCGCCCGGTCCCCGGAGTCCTGGCCTCCGGAAGGGCGGCAAGTACGTCATGGGCTACGGCGCGGAACTCGCCCCACGCTTCCCAGCCGTCGGATAGACCGCGCAAGGTTCCGGCGACGCCGGCGACCCAATCGAAGGGGATGGCGCGCCATCCTGCGATCCGTTCGGATTCATCTGTGGGCGCCGGTTCATCCGCCACTTCGCGGACGATGTACATGCAGCTCTCGTACTCGTACCGGCCGCCCTCTCCGGAATATCCGATGACCGCAACGCGGCTCGGCTTGGTGTGAAGGCGAATGCCTGCCTCTTCGTAGAGTTCCCTTTCGAATCCGGAGTCGGGGTCCTCGCCCTGTTCGAGTGCACCGGTCGGCAGTCTGTGGATGCCCTCGGGATAAAACTCCTTCGTTTGCAGCCATATCGCTCCGTCCGGGCGCTGCAGCACCATCACGACTTCTCCCGGATTCGACTCCGCCCTGTGCAGCAGCTCTTCGCCTTCCGAGCGGTCCAGTACTGCCTCGGCGCGCCATGTCCAGTCGGGGTCTGCCTCAAGCTTCATGGGCACACTCGTCCCTCCGTGCAAGCTCTGCGACGCGCAATTTCACGCCAGGGGTTACATCATGGTACGGGCAACTCGTAACAACGTCAACAATATCGCGCCTAACGTCGCAAATCGCGTGCAAGCGCGGACCGCCGTACCAGTGGTATGCAGGTGTGGCCGTTGACGGATCGACGGCGGCTGCGGCTTCCTTTGTGGCCCGTCGGGCGTTTGCTTACATTACCTTGGTTGCCGCGCCGGCGCCAGCACGCCTCAGGGCGGGTCGACGATTCGGGGAAGTGTCCGTTCACCAGCCACACGATCGGCTACGGGTCGATACCGATGAAACTGCGCATCTTGCGGCGATTGCCGCGTATCGTCTGGAGTTCCTTGTGGGACCGTCGCGTGCCATTCGTGCCGAAGCTGCTGATGGTCGCGTCGATCGTGTATCTCCTGCTACCGGTGGACATGCTGCCGGAGGCGGCGCTCGGCTTGGCCGGGTTGCTGGACGACCTGGCGATCATGGGGCTTGCGGCTGCATGGTTGCTGCTGCGGGCGCCGCAGACCACGATCGACGATGAGACCGCCGACAGAGGCGACGGGCGGGAGCCGTGAGCGACTACCGGGGGCACATCGCGGCAGGAGCGGCATTCTATGGAGTGCTCGCGTTCGTCGTCGTCGTCGTCGCGCCACCGATCCTCGGGTTCGACAGCGCGTTGTTCGCGACGGAATGGTGGGAGATTCCGGCGCAGCTCGTGGTGGCGGTTATGGCGGCGCTCTGGCCCGACGTAGACATCACCAGCCAGGGAAGGAAGCTGTTCTATCGCCTGTTCCTCGTTCTGGACCTCTACTTGATGCTGAGGGGCGAATGGCGGGCGGCAGCGCTTCTGGGGCTGGTCGCGATCCTGCCGGGGCTCGGGAGGCACCGCGGGTGGACGCATCGATTGTGGTCGGCCCTGCTTGTGCCATCGCCGATAGTCATAGTTCCGCTGTTCATCACCGACGCAGGCGGCATCGGCTCCAACCCGGATTTTGGGAAGTTGGGGCAGGGAGCGTCGTATTACGTCGCGGCGCTGATCGGCTACATCAGCCACCTAGCCGCCGACGGGATGCTCGGGCGTACCATCGGCAAGGCCATCCGGGCGTTTCTCTGGCCCATCACGGCCGTCTGGCGTGCGACCGAGGAGCCCGACCATGGCGATCTCTAGAACGTTGGCAGGCCACCTGCCAATTGGGCGCAGACTGCGTATCTTTGTTAGCACACGACATCGCACGATTCTTGTGCCTTGGGGCCGTCGGCGGTCGCGTTCTGCGAAAGTACGGCGCCGAACGTGGCAAAGGCGATTGCGGAACACGCACCTGATTGGCGATACTCTGTGTTGTGCCAATCGAAAGGGGTGGTAAGATGGAAATGTCGCATCGCGCAAAGTCAAGTCTCGTCGTAGCCATTGTGGTGCTCGCAACCGGCGTCATTCTGATGGCCGGGGGAGTCCCGTCGTGCGCCCAGGGGCAAGCAGGTCGCCTTATCGGCAAGATGCACGTTCCGCCCGGACTGCAAGGAACGGCGCAGTGGGGCAGCGTCTGGCTTGTTGAACGCCCGGACGAGCTGATGCGAGACCTATCCGAACACGAGCGTCTGCTTCGGCTTGCGCTCGTCGCCAAGGAGGCCGCGTTCCTCCGCAGCCAGGAGCGCGGGATCATGAGACTGGTCGAGATCAAGGCCCGGCTGGAGGCGTTGGCGGATGCCCGGATACCGGTCACGACGGAAATCCCCGACGATCAGACGATAACGACGTTCACGCCATTCGACTCGCTGGCGGCACATGTGACGATCACGACGCGGCCCGCCTCGGAAGCAGAGCATGGCGAGGTGATCGAGGGCCTACGGAGCGCTCTGAAGGACAGCGCGATCGTCATCAGAGGCCGGATGTACGATGCCGTCAAGGATCTCATACAGCTTCGGAGCGACCAGAAGGGGCGCCTGCTCGCCGACGCCGACGGCATAGTCGCGGAACACCGGGTAAGGTCGGTGCGGGTGCAGCTCGACGGCGAGTACTTCATGGATGACATAGCCGTCGGCGACTACGGGTTGTACGGTCGCTACGTACTGAATCAGTGGTTCGTGCTGACGCCCGTCGCGATCCCCGGCGGCACGGTCCAGCACGACGTTCCTCGGCTCTCGACACTCGTCTCCGAGTCGCGCGTGGTATCCAGCCTCGACGCACTGACTAATCGCATCGACCGCTACTAGCACCGCGAGACGGCCTCACACCGCCCGAGCCGAGGAGTCAATGGCAAACTGTCACCGGCATCCGGATCGACCTGCAGATGCCTCCTGCGACGGATGCCGTCGCCCCACGTGCGCGGACTGCCTCACCCAACTGGCGCAACTGCCGGAGTCGTACAAGCTCTGCCCGGAGTGCCTCGGATCGATCGAGGATATCGTTGAAAGCGGGCTGGACTCCCAGACGCGAAACGTCCCGATTGCCCGTGCGTGGACCGGAGCAGTGCTCGGTGCGACCGTCGCTCTTGTGGCGTGGCTCGCAGCGGTGACTCTCGTGTCGCCGACATGGTCGGTTCCCGTCAGGTGGCTGGGCTGCATGGCGTGCGGCGCGGCAACAGGCTTCATGGCGACGTGGCTGAGCGGGAATCGCCGAGGGCGCCCGGTCGCCGTGGCCGCGATTAGCGTTGCGACGCCGGCCGCGCTCGTCGGACAGTTGCTCGGCGCCAACCTCGTGCTCAGAAACTATGTTCTGCAGGACGCAGACGGGTTCCGGAAGCTCGTTGCAGCCGGTCTGATGTCGGCCGACCCGGGCTGGCTACTCCCGGCTGAGATGGTCGGCATGGCGTGGGAGTCGTTCACGACGACGGACGTTGCGATCATACTCGGCATGGATGGCGCCGTCGTACTGGCATCGGTGTTCCTCGCGTTCGTGCTAACCCGCCGAAGACGACTCCGCCGAGCCGCCGCAGGCGCCGGCTGACCGCCATGCCCGCCGCGGACGAACGACGACAACGACGCTCTCGGGTCCTGCTTGGCTGGTGCAGGCTCACGCCTCCCGAATGGATCATGGTGGCGATCATCCTCGGAATGCTCGTGTGGGGAGCGCTACCGCACTACGATCTCTGGAGCACCGCGCGGCTGGCCGATGACGAACAACTCGTCGTTGCGGCGATCCGCACCAGGCTCGCGGATAGGGGCGAAGGGAGCGTGCCCGGGGAGGTAGTTCGAGACTTCTGCTACGACCGGCTCGACACCTGTCGCAACGGCCAAACCGCGGCCGAATGTCCGTTCTTCGGCGTCCTGCTGGACGAGCCAATTCGGACGACGGGCTGGCGTAAGGATGGGGGATACTACGTTGGGCCGGCGGGCGGGCAGTACTTGTTCGACCGGCAGACGTGCGAGTTCAGGCGCGCGGCCGAGCCCCAGTCGACTAGGCCGACCCGATGACGCGGCGGAGGCCCCCATCCGCTACCCGACTTTCAGCACGCGATAGTGCTTCACGCCGGCCGGCACCTTGATATCGACCTCGTCGCCCTCGCTGTGACCTACCAGCCCCCTGCCGACGGGCGACGTCGTGGAGATCTTGCCTGCTGAGAAATCGGATTCGGCCTCGCCGACGAGCATGTAGCTCAGCCGCCGCCCGGTATCGATATCCTCTATCTCAACCTTCCTGCCGATGTGCGCCTCGCCGGCAGGGAACTGGCTGTCGTCGATTACCATCGCGTGCGCAAGCTGCTGCTGCACCTTGACGATCCGACCTTCGAGCAAACGCTGTTCGTCCTTGGCCGCGTCGTACTCCGCGTTCTCGGAGAGATCGCCCTTCTCACGCGCATCTGAAATCTGTTGCATGACCTTCGGGCGCTCGATGCTCTTCATGATGCGAAGCTCGTCCTCAAGCTTGTCGCGCCCTTCACGTGTCAGGTAAACGCTCGCCATAGCGGGTTCCTCGAGATCGGCCTTCCGGCCCTTCGCCCGGCCTGATCGGTGGCCGGACAGTGTTGGCACCACCAAAACGAAAAAGGGGCTGCACCGGAACGATAGCTCCGGTGCAAATCCCCATGCATCTCTGAATAAGAATCGCCCCACTGCACCGTCGCTGTCAAGATGCCGACGGCGATTAGGCCACGCAATGAGGTCGTAACGCAGTCGCTACTCGACAATCATCGCGACGGGCGGGTTGGCGTACCCGTGGAACATATCGTCGACCTGACCGCCGTCGGCGTCGCCTGCGTGCACGTAGACCCTGTACCCGAACCACAGCTTCTCGCCAGCATCTATCGAATGCGTGCCGTTGCGCCCCTTGCCACCGTAGAAGTCGTTCAGGCCGAACGGATTCGCGCCCATCAGCCCGTAGTTGCGGACGTGCCAGTAGGTCGGGTAGCGGAAGCTCATCGGGTGGTTCAGGAGCGCTATGCCGACCTGGTTACCGCCCTCGTCGAGGCCGCTGTAGTCGCACCACCCGGAACGCATGCCCCAAGTCTCCGGTACGTCGGATCCGCCTTCGGCATGCCGGATGCGGCCGGTGCGCGGGACGTCCATCGTCGTCGCCACGCGCGCGGTGAGGATGCCGCCCTCCTTGGTGTCGCCGAACGTGAGCGGTCCATTGGTCGCGCTGAACTCGATCTCCAGGTCGAACAGCCGTATGCTTTCGGGAAGCGACCAGAACGTCCACTTGCGGCGATCCTCGCAGACCTTCACGCCGTCGTGGCCCACCCAGTCGTTGATCGTCTCCAGCACGCCGCAGACCGGTCCGCCGGAGCACTCGAGCACTTCGCGCTGGACCTGCCGCCCGAAGTCGCCCGCTTCACCCCAGTTGTCGACGCCGTTGACGTCGCCGTGAGCGACGTAGAGCGACTTGTGATGCTCGTGGTCCCATGCTTCTCCGGGGCGGCCCTCTTGCGGCCAGCCGCGTGTGACGGAATGGCCGAACGGCCCCATGACCGGGTGCAAGTACGGCCTCGCCACCGACGGATCGGCGTAGTAGACGCCCAGCGTGTCGCCCTGGATGTTGACCTCGACGTTGCCAGTTCCAGCGGGCTCGAGCGCAACGCCGCCTCCGGCCGGATCGCTTCCGAAGTCCACGTCATACACGCGGCTGGAGTTCTTCGGCAGCCACGGCACGATGAAGTAGAGCTGCGGCGTTCCGTCGTCCCCAGGGCCGACCTGCCCCGCGATCGGCGGCGGCGGAAGGTCCATTCCGGCCGTGTCCTCAGGGGTGACCACGGCCGATACGGCATCTGACGGGGCTGCGACACTGACACATACCGGGACGAAACGGCGATCGTGCGGGCCGGCGTCAAGCTTGATTTTGAGCGCACTCATCGGGACAGTCTCCTTGAATGGCCTTGATACGCCCAAGCCGACTGATACCGGCTCGGACAAGGGGTGTCTGCGCGGGGTCACGGGCCGGAGCAGGGGCAAATGGTCCCGCCTCGGCCAGAACGGTCGCTCGCCGCATGAGAAGAAGGTATCATCCGCCCCTGCCGATCACAATCCTGTCTTCCCGAGCGGCCACCACACGATGCCGCCTGATCCGGGAGGCGCTTCGTACGACTATTCGCTCTTGCGGTTGGGCCTGAAAGCCGACGCTCGTAAATTATGGTTCGTAGTTTCGGCCGGATTGCCTGAGAGCCAATGCCTGGAGTCGGCCCAGCGGGAGCAACGAAGTGTGGCCGACCGCTTCAAGCCGTCGGTGTGCGATTCGGATGCGCAAGCAGCGTAGTTTGCCGTCCACCTCCAGTACCAGCCTCACCGATCATGCAGACCCGAGCCGACCGATATTCGCAGAGCGTCGCCACCGTCGGAGCGTGTGTGAGACGCCCGGTAGGCGATGGCCCCGGATCTCGGTAGGTGTTCGATCTGTCCATGGCACGAGGCTAGACGGCTCCGCACCCCGGTCAACGCGACAACCGAACTCGGTTGGTCGCCCACAGCGTGGCGAGTACCGAATAACTCATTCGCCACTCCTAATGACGAAATGAGGTGCATATGTCAGAGTTGTCACCGTGGTTGGTAACCATAGTCGTCCTTACGGCCATCGCCGCCGGTTTTCTCGTTGCATGGTACTTCCTGGCTCGCAGGCCGAAGAAACTCGACCCTCGCCATGAACGACTCGTGCAGTCGATGGTCCGGCTTCAGCAGCAAAGCCCCTATGAGGCGTCCGATCTCATCGCACGCGCCCTCGTCCGGGCTGGGCTGATCTGGGAAGCCGACCTGCAGGCCACGAGATCCGACTCGCCGGAGGCAGGACGAGGCAGCCAGGAGCGCCCCAGGCGGGGCCGGCCCGACAGAAGCCAAGGACAAAGACGTCAGAGCGGTGGTCGCAACACCTCCGAGGCGAGCAAATCGGAAGACGGGCGAGGGCAGTCCAGAAGCCCGCAAGCGCAACGTTCGCCGAAGCCCAACGAACAATCGAGGCGGTCCGGCGCGCAAGCTTCCGAAGCCAAGAGTTCCGAAGCCCGAGGCGAAGCGAGCGGCCCGGCACGCGACACCGAGCAGGGGCGCTCGGAGGGCGGCGACGATCAGGCCAAACGCCCACGTCGTCGCAGACGGCGTCGGTCGCCTTCGAAGCCGCAATCGCCTTCGACCAACGAGCCCCAATCCAGATCGAACGAGTCGACTGAGTCGACCGAATAACGGAGTAGCATGGTGAAGCTCATCATCTTCGAGGACGCCCACGCCGATCGTCTCTACCCGATGACGCTGACCCGCCCGGCATGCGAACTGCGCTGCGGTGCGATCTCGCTGACGGAAAGAATCGAACGCGCCGCCGGCCTGAAGGTCGGTGGGTACTTCGTTCGCGACTACCTGGCGGAGACCTTCGCCCAGCGAACCGACGGAGTGCCCGTGAACCGGGCCGACGCGCTGAAGAGCGACGACCTCGTGCTCGTGAACGCTCGGGTGCTGGCGCTCGGCGTAGCGATTCAGACTTCCGGGCCCGACGGCGCCGTGTGGGCTGCCGAGCCTCCCGCCGGAAGCAGCCATCCCGACGTCGGACGCCAGTTGGCTTACGCTCGCGCGTCGGCCGCGACAGTCGCCCCGCTGGTCGATCTGCCGTTCGCGAAGTTGCTTGCGCGCCTGAGTGAAACGCTCCCGGCATCGGACGAAGACGTGCCGATGGCCGACTACCCGTGGAACCTCGTGCACTACAACGTCGAGGCGTTGGAGGCAGACTTCAAGGCCCTCGGGCGTTCCGGCGCTGAGGGTGAAGTCCACGAGCAGGCTGCGATCGTCGGCGACGCGAGCAATCTGTGGATCGCACCCACGGCGGTCGTGCATCCGTTCGTAGCGATCGACGTCACGGGCGGCCCCGTGATGATCGACGAGGACGCGATAGTGCACCCGCACACGAGGATCGAAGGCCCTGGATACATCGGAAAGGGAACGATGCTCGTGGGCGGCAAGATTCGCGAGGGTTGCTCCATCGGGCCTGTCTGCCGAGTGGGTGGCGAAGTCGAGGAGTCCATCATCCAGGGCTACTCCAACAAGTATCACGACGGGTTCCTGGGCCACGCGTACGTCGGCGAATGGGTGAACCTCGGCGCACAGACGACCAACAGCGACCTCAAGAACGACTACACAGGTGTCAAGGTCACCGTCAACGGCAAGGTCGTCGATTCCGAGGATACCAAAGTCGGCAGCTTCATCGGCGACCATACCAAGACGTCTATCGGCACGCTTTTCAACACCGGCACGCACGTAGGTGCCATGGTGAACTGCGTGAACCATGGCGGGCTGATGCCGAAGTTCGTGCCGACGTGCTCGCTGGTGCTGAAGGGGCTCATCACTCGCGGGCAGAAATTCGGCGACGTCCTCACGACAGCCCGCATGGCCACGTCTCGCCGCAAGCGGGAGTTGACCGAGGCAGACGAGGCGATGCTCAAACACGTTCGGAAGATCACCAGATCGGGACTAATCGAGGCGGCCAGACGGGACCGCAAGAAGCTGGTCGCCTGACCGGCTGAACCAATGGAATCAGGAGGAACGAATGGAGCGTGACGAACTCGAGCAGCGTATCAAGAAGGTGATCGCGGCGGTCCTGGATGTCGACGCCGACGATATCGAACCTGCGCATAGCTTCACCGAGGACCTTGGCGCCGAGTCGGTCCAGTCCGTGGAGCTTGTCGCCGGGTTCGAGGAAGAGTTCGACATCGACATGGACGAGGACGAGGCGCTCTCGGTCGAAAGCGTCGGCGCCGCCGTCGACTACATAGCCAACTATGTAGACTAAGATCGCGAATCTGCCATCGCACAACACGAAAGGGAAAGACAATGTCGGAATTACGGGGGCCGGTGGAGGCGACGGAGCCTAATCTGCTCGACGAGCAGTTCGACTACGACCTCCCCCCGAAAATACTGTTTGACGGTCCTATCTACGAGGAAATCGACGGCGAAGTCGTCAAGTTCGATCCCGCGGATGCGATCAAGCGCGACCTGGTCATCACCGACACAACGTTCAGAGACGGTCAGCAGGCGCGGCCACCCTACACGGTCGAGCAGCAGGTTCACCTGTACGATCTGCTGGCGAAGCTCGGCGGACCGAACGGAATCGTCCGGCAGACCGAGTTCTTTCTGTATTCGCAGAACGACCGCGACGCGCTGGACAGGTGCCGCGACTTGGGCCACAGGTTCCCTGAGATCACGAGCTGGATCCGCGCCGACAAGGGCGACTTCAAACTCGTCAAGGAGATGGGGCTGAAGGAGACGGGCATTCTGACGTCGTCTTCGGACTACCACATCTTTTTGAAGCTGAAGAAGGACCGCCAGAAAGCGTTCGACGACTACCTCGACGTGGTGGAGGCCGCATGGGAAGCAGGCGTGCGCCCTCGCTGCCACCTCGAGGACGTGACGCGCGCCGACATCGGCGGATTCGTCGTGCCGTACGTCACCGAGTTGATGAAACGTTCGGAGCAGGTGCCCGAACACCTGACGGCCAAGATCAGACTTTGCGACACCATGGGCTTCGGCATCACGTACCCGGGGGCCGCGCTGCCTCGGTCTGTCGGCAAGCTGGTGTATCGCATGGTCAACGACTGCGGCGTGCCCCCGGAGCGGCTCGAATGGCACGGCCACAACGATTTCCACAAGGTGCACATCAACGGCGCCACGTCGTGGTTGTACGGATGCAACGCCGTCAACGCGACGCTGCTCGGCTTCGGCGAACGCACGGGCAACCCGCCGCTTGAGGGTGCGATCATGGAGTACATCGCACTCATGGGCGGTCTGTGTGGAATCGACACCAACGCGATATCCGAGGCCGCCGACTACATGCGATCCATCGGAACCGACATCGCACCGAACTACCCGTTCGTCGGGCGCGACTTCAACACGACGCGCGCCGGCATCCACGCAGGCGGGCTACGGTCGGACGAGCGGATATACAACATCTTCGACACCACCGAACGCCTCGGACGCCCGCCGAAGGTGGCCATCACGGACAAGACCGGCTCGCCCGGCGTCGCGTTGTGGGTCAACAACTTCCTCGGCCTGAAGGACGACGACCGCATCTCGCTGACGAAAATGGCGAAGATATGCCGGTGGGTGAAGGATCAGTACGACGGCGGTCGCCTGACCTCTATCTCGGAGGATGAGATGGAGGCGCAGGTGAAAGAGCATCTGTCGGAGCAGTACGAGAAACACGCGCCCAAGACACGCTAGCGGGAGTGCGCGTCGTTCCGACGTCACGTCGGGACGTGGACAAGCAGACGGCAGGGGCGCACGCAAGTGCGCCTCGGCCCGAACCGCGAAATTGCGCTGATGAGCCAGATTCTCGGCATCGGAGTCGACATAGTCGAGGTGGATCGTATCGCCGGGTCCATCGCCCGCTTCGGCGAACGGTTCCTGCGAAAAGTGTTCACGCCGGCCGAGCGGGATTACTGCATCTCCCGGGCGCTGCCCGCGCAGCATTTCGCCGCCAGGTTCGCCGCTAAGGAGGCCGTCCTCAAGGCCCTGGGCACCGGCTGGAACGAACAGACGAGCTTCCGGGAGGTCGAAGTCGTTCGCGCAGAAGGTTCGGCTCCGACGGTTGTCCTGAGCGCGCGGATTCGCAAGTTACTGCCACCGGGGTCCACGCGATTCTGGCTCTCCATATCCCATACTCACAACCATGCCGTTGCGCAGGCGCTTATCACCCACGAAGACGACACCGACCATCGGGTCGTCTGATCCGGAGACCCTCCCATGATCAAATCGATCAATGTCTGGTCATTCAAAGACGCCAACGACGTCAAGGGCAATGCGGCCCTCGCGAAGAAGGCGGGGTTCGAAGCGATCGAACTGGCGCTCACTCCCGAAGATGGGCCGCTCAACTGGTCGAGCACCGCGGCGGACATCAAAGAGGTGCGCAAGATTGTCGAGGATGCGGGCTTGCAGATGGCATCGCTCGCTATCGGGACCGGGTGGCAGTACCCGCTCTCATCGCCGGACGCCGAGGTGGTCGCCACCGGCATGGACTCGATCCGCAAGGGCCTCGAAGTGGCGCGCGGTCTTGGGACCGACGGAGTCCTGGTGGTGCCCGGCTCGACGACGCCCGAGGTGTCGTACGAGCAGGTCCACGAGCGCACCAAGGAACGCATAGCGGAGCTTGTCGACGACGCCGCGAAGGCCGAGGTCGCTATCTGCGTCGAAAACGTCTGGAACCGATATCACCTCAGCCCGATCGAGTTGCGAGACTACGTCGACAGCTTCGGGAGCGAGTGGGTGAAGGTATATCTGGACGTAGGGAACATGCTTCTCTATGGCTTCCCGGAGCAGTGGATTCGCATCCTCGGCAAGCGGATCAGGAAGGTTCACTTCAAGGACTTCGCGACCTCGGTCGGCTACGGCAACGGCTTCGTCGGTCTGCTTGAGGGCGACGTCAACTGGCCGGAAGTGATGAAGGCGTTCGGCGAGGTAGGCTACGACGGCCCGGCGTCGGTCGAAATCGGTCCGTACAAGTACCATTGGGAAGCGTCGATCCACGTGATCTCGCTTCAGATGGACTACATCCTGGGCCGAAGAAGCGGGTGAAATCAGGAGGGGGCAGGGTGTGGGCAGGCATTCCTGTCTGCCCGCGCCGACCTCCTGCGTCACCTCAGCAGCAGCATTCTCCGCACCAGTGTTCGCTCTGCACTGGTCAACCGATACAGATACACTCCACTCGATACCTCGCGCCCCGTCGCATCGCGGCCATTCCACACGACCGAATGGTACGCGGCGTGTGTCGAGCCATCGACAAGTGTTCGCACGAGCTGGCCCTTGGTGCTGTAGATTGCCAGCCGGACGGCTCCCGCCTCAGGCAAACTGAACCTGATGGTCGTTGATGGGTTGAACGGGTTCGGGATGTTCTGGGACAGAGCGAACTGCGTCGGCATCGGAGGCTCTCCGATCCCGGTGGGGTCATCGGCCACGCTGATTCGGACGGTGTCGAATGTGGATGCAGTACCGTCCGTCACTACGAGGATCGCAAGCGTGTCGCCCGCCTGATCGTATGTCGGCGTCCAGGAGAAGAACTTCGTGCGGGTATCGAACGTCGCGCCTGTCGGCAGCGTCAGCGACCCGTACGTCAAGGAGTCTCCATCGCCATCCGCTGCTTCCACGGCGAACAACAGCTCGACGCCCTCCGTCGTCCACATATCGCCACGATCCGCCCAGACAGGCGCACGGTTCGCGTCGGCGACGGTGATTCGCACCGTGTCCCGCACTAGCGCGCGCCCATCGGTAACGCTGAAGATCGCCAGCGTATCGCCCGCCTGATCGTATGTCGGTGTCCAGGCGAAGGTTTGCGTGTTTGGGTCGAATGTCGCACCTGTCGGAAGGACCAAACATGAGTAGGTAAGCGGCCCCCCGTCAGGGTCCGTGGCTGCAACGATGAATGTGAGCGGCCCGCCTTCCGCGACCGATGTGTTGGTCCGGGGAAGCCACGACGGGGGGCTGTGATGGTGGTAGAGCGCGCCCATGTCGGCTCGCGTGCCGTCGGGGTCGAGGGGGAGGTCCGGATCGCCGGCATCGATGCATGGGGAGCCGGGCTGGAGACGGAAATCGCCGTTGGCCGGGTCGACGAACAGCGGGTCGGCGCTGATGTTGCCGGTACCTGCCCAGCCACCTTGTATGTCGGAGTGAGAGACGGCGATTGCGCCGGTATCGGAGTCCATCGCGGCCCGCGCATTCCCCCAGACAACTGAGTTGGCCACGGTTGTCGAGAACGCTCCGCTGCGTATCGACATTCCGCCGCCCTCGCTGGCGCTGTTGCCGTCGAAGACGGCGTGCTGGATAGTGCTTTGGCTCCCATCGGACGAGTATAGGCCGCCTCCCGAACCCGCGGCGTGATTGTTGGCCACAACCGTCGCCAGCAGGCTGAGGGCTGATTGGTGTAGATGGATTCCGCCGCCTGCCCCCGCGGAGTTGCTCCGAACGTAGCAGTCGTTCATGGTGATCGATGAGCCGTAGCCCTTTATCCCGCCACCGTCTCTGACAGAGGAGTTACCTTGGAGAATGCACGCTGAGAGTACCACGGTGGAGTAGGTCACATGAACGCCACCCCCGCCCCAGGGTGCCGTGTTCCCACTCACGGTGCACCTGGTCAACGATGCCGTCGAGTTGCCGGCGATCTGGATGCCGCCGCCGCCACCATCGGCTCTGTTGCCGCTCACGACGCAATCTACGGCCTCCAGACTGGAATTGGCCGACAGAGGCACTGCGTGCTCGCCAACCGTGATGCCGCCACCTGCGCCATCCTCGTCGCCGCCAACAGCGTGCCCATCGCTGATACGCACAAAGGCCAGCGAGCTGCTATCGCCGCCGCAAATACGAATGCCGCCCCATTCGGCCGCGGCACCCTTCAGGAAGCGAATGCTATCGGCCTTGGTGCCGATCGCATCGAGTCTGCCTTCGACGCGAAACTGCACGTCGGCGTCGAACAACACGTCGACGCCCGGCTCAATGGTGAGTGTGCTGCTGGAGGCCACGGTCACCGTGTCGGTGACATGGTAGGGCTGGTTGGCAGCGGTCCACGTGGTAGTGGTGATCGTGTCTGCGACGTTAGTCTGGGCTGTGGCCGTCGAAGTCAGCAGGAGTGCGAGCAGACCGAGCGAGGACGGGCCAAGTCGGGTCCCAATGAGCACAGCGTGCATCTCCTCTTTGCGCCGCCGGCGGCGAGCGTGGCACGGATGTGCCTCACCTCCGCGGCGGCAATCCCTGCTCATCCACCACGAGTATGCTACAACGGGACGAAATGCGCGACAATGCGGCGAGTGATCGATGATAGAGATACGGTGCTGGGAGATCGGTCGTAGAGCCCTCGCTGCACTCGCGTTCACGTACGAGTTCGACCGGCACCGTGTGCCGGTCGAACTCGCCGGTGTGTCCACGGGACACTAGCGCACCAGCAACATCCTCCTCACCAACGTCGCCTGCTTCGCATTCGCGGCGGTTGTCAGACGATACAGATACACGCCGCTCGCGACCTGACGCCCGAGCGCGTCGGCACCGTCCCACACGACGGCGTGATGGCCTGGTTCGGCCCGCTCGTCGACGAGCGTTCGCACTAGTCGACCGTCGGTGCTGTAGACGGCAAGCCGGACCGCGACCGCCACCGGCAGGCTGAACTGTATCGTCGTACTCGGGTTGAACGGGTTCGGCGTGTTCTGGGAGAGAGCGAACTGCGTCGGCACGACTATCTCCGCGATAGGCACGTCGCCCTCGTTCAGGTCGATATCCAGTATCATCGGCGGATGCTTGTCTCCTTCGACTCGCAGCAGCACCGGCGGCGCCTCCGTTCGGGCGAACGCGACGAGCAACCTACCACCCGTCCGGTTCGCCGCGATCAACCCCTCGCCTCCGTCGTGCACCGTCACGTCGGACGAAGCGACTGCCAATGCGAGCTCGCCGGAGTAAATGCCCGTCGGGTCATCGGCGACTAGGTCCCAGCCGCCGTCGCGAGCCACCCACGAGAGCGTTCGCGCCGTCTGCGGCGCTTGCTTCGCCGGCCCGCCCGTTTCGCACGGGAATACGAGCGCGGGATTGGTCACTCTGCGGAGTATCCACGACGCATCGTGGCTCGTGACGCCACCGTTGGCCGACACGTCCGCGATCAGTTCGTCGATGGACCCGATGTACCGTACGATAAACTGCAACACCATCGACGCATCGAACGCGGTCACACTGCCATCGCCGCTGACGTCCCCCCAGGTCGTCGGGTCGACGTCGACCTGACCGTCCACAAGGGTGGCGCAGTGCTCGCTGACGTTGGTTTGAGGGCATGGCAGCCACGTCAGAGGCACAACGGTGCCAGAGGCGGCCTGAGGGCTCACCACGAAGGAAAGCTCCACCAGCACCCCATCGGCCATGTCGACGGGATTCTCCGTCGTCATGGAGACGATCACGGTGTCGGCATCCGTGCTGGCCAGTGCCAAGCCGCCCGGCAGGCCCTGGAACGCGTGGCTCACCACGAATGGCGCCGCAGGTGTCAGGACGGATTGGTCTGCGATGAAGAACAGATCGGCGCCGTCGCCGCCCGTGAAAGTGGCGCGCACCGGAACGACGATTGTCTCGCCCGGGTCGACTGTCAGCGTCGGCAGGGCGAGCGATGGCACGCTGGTCTGATCGAAGTATAGCGCCCCCATGTCGGCGCGCGTGCCGTCGGGGTCGTTCGGACTGGCCGGGTCGCCGGCGTCGATACAAGGTGACCCGGCCTGCAACCGGAAGTCGCCGTTGGCCGCGTCGACGAAGAGCGGGTCGGCATGGATGTTACCGACGCCCTCGGAGAGCCAATGCCCCCCGCGGAGGACATCGCTGTAGTTGGTGGAGTCCAGGGTAACGGGGGCGTCGAATAGATCCAGGTCCGGACCGTTCCACACTATGCAACTCGTGAGGCGGAACGTGCCGCCCGAGATTTCCTGGCCCTCGGCTGCTACATTGCCGCTGATCGTGCAGTTCTTGAGCGTCACGGTCGATAGGCTGGAGCGCAGACCCCCGCCTTCTCCAAGCCAGCCCGCACCGTCAAAGATGCGAGTGTCGTTGGCGTAGACCACGCAGTGGCTGAGCGACACGTCTGCTCCATCGCCGCACCAGACCCCGCCTCCCCCAACGGTATGAAAGCTCCATCCCTCAGTTTTGTTGCCGCTGACAGCGCTGCTGTCCAATATCGCAGTGCCGCTCCGCACAGATATCCCGCCGCCTCTGCCTTCTGCCCTGGCCTCGCCGGCAACCTGGTTGCCGGCCGTGTTGCCTCTGACTGCGCAGCGCGTCAGCGTCGCCACCGCGAGAGCGTCGACCGCCAGGCCGCCGCCCCGCGCGAGGGCGTGGTTGTTGGATATCACCGTATGCGACAGGCCGAGCCGCGTGTTCGCGCCCCCGACCCAGACGCCACCGCTGCTGTCGCCGGGCTGAGCGGTGCCAGCACCTGGCACGGTGGAAGCATCGCTGATGCGTGAGTAACCGATCGTGCTAGAATCGCCACCCGTAATGCGTATGCCACCCCACTCTGGAGCCGCGCCCTTGACGAATCGGATGCTGTCGGCTTCCGACCCGATCGCTTCGAGGACACCGGCGACAATGAACTTCACGTCCGCGTCGAACAGCACGTCGACCCCTGGCTCGATGGTGAGCGTGTTGCCCGTTGCGACGGAGCATTGGCCGACGACGTGATACGGTGAATTGACCGCGGTCCAGGTCGTTGTCGTGATGGCTCCGCTGACCTCGGTGGGTGTCGGAGCGCCCTGATCGAAGTATAGCGCCCCCATGTCGGCGCGTGTGCCGTCCGGGTCGTTCGGGCTAGCCGGGTCGCCGGTGTCGATGCACGGAGAGCCGGCTTGCAGGCCGTAGTCGCCGCTCGCGGCATCGACGAACAGCGGGTCGGCGTTGATGTTGCCGGTGCCGGCATAGCCGCCTTGGATGTCGGAGTAGGTGGCGGCTGTGATACCGGCCGGTAGGAAAGGACTGTTGCCCCATACGATAGTGTTCGCAGCGTGGAGCTGGGTCCGTTCGCCATACACGCCTCCGTGATCGGCGGACGACGTGTTGCCCACGACGGTGCAACGATCCAGAACGATCGTAGCATCGTACGCCGCGATGCCACCGCCATATAGCCCCGCACTGACATTGTCACGGATCGTGCACCCGTAAAGCTCCAGCGTGGAGCTGTGAACACTCAAACCCGAGCCCGAGCCCGCACTGGAGCTCTGCGAGATATCACAGTTAAGCATTGTGACGTGGGCACCGTTTGTGACGTGCATGCCACCGCCGCCGCCAGCGGCCGAGTTGCCCGCGATCACGGTATGGGCAAGTCCCAGGCGCGTGCCCGCGGATGCAGGTATGTTGTACTCTCCGACGAGGATTCCCCCGCCGGACACGCCATCGGCTGCGCCGTCGGCGTTGGAGCCACTGATCCTCGCATAGTGGATGGTGCTGCTGTCCCCCATGGCGAGGCGTATGCCCATCCACTCGGCGGCGGCGCCCTTGAGGAAGCGGATACTGTCGGCTTCGGTGCCAACAGCGCGCAACGCGCCGTCGACGCGGAACTGAACGTCGGCGTCGAACAGCACGTCGACGCCCGGTTCGATGGTGAGCGTGTTGGCAGCAAGAACCGTGCACTGCCCGACGACACGATACGGACTGTTGGCCGCGGTCCATGTGGTGGTCGCGATGGCTCCGCTGATCCCGGTCGGTGTCGGAGCGCCCTGGTCGAAGTAGAGTGCGCCCATGTCTGCGGTCGTGCCGTCCGGGTCGGGCGCGCTCGCCGGGTCGCCGGCATCGATGCACGGAGAACCGGCCTGCAGCGTGTAGTCGCCGTTCGCCGCGTCGACGAAAAGCGGATCAGCGTTGAAGGTGCCGACTTCCACGGCGGGCGGTGCGCTTAGGTTCCTGATATCGCTATAGTGCGTTTCGCTGCTGCCATAGAACTCAACGAGGCTTGCGTTGCCGGGGTAGAGGTCGCTGCCTCCCCACACTATGGAGTTCGTGATATGGAAGCTGCCCTCAAGCTCCGAGCTGTAATACGATACGTTGCGGACCGTGGTGCAATTCATGAGCGTTGTGACCGATCCGCCCTCGGAGTAGATACCCCCTCCGGCGCCGCCGTCGAGAGGGGAGCCTACGCCGGACTGGTTGTCGTGTATGACGCAATGGTCTAGAGACAACTCGGCACCATCGCCGCGCCAGATGCCTCCACCTCTAGAACGAAACCCCTTGTCGGCGGTGTTGCCGCCGATCAGGCAACGATTCAGCCTTGCCACACCTCGCACGGCGATCCCACCCCCGCATGCATTGAGCTCGCCCTCGTCGAACACCTGCTCGCCGACGGTGTTGCTTCTGACCGAGCAATGCGTCAACGTTGCTGTCGCGAGAGTGTCGACCGTCAGGCCGCCACCCCACATGAGCGCCCCATTGCCGGAGATCACGGCATGCGCGAGGCCGAGCCGGGTACCCGGTCCGCCCACCCACAGACCGCCGCTGCTGTCGCTGGGCTGTGCGGTTCCCGAAGTCGGGACGGTGGAAGCATCGCTGATGCGCGCATGTGCGATGGTGCTCGAATCGCCGCCCGTGATCCGTATGCCGCCCCACTCGGCCGCAGTGCCACCGATGAAGCGGATGCTGTCGGCCTCCGTGCCGACCGCATGGAGCGAGCCGTCTACTCGGAACTGAACGTCGGCATCGAACAGCACGTCGACTCCCGGCTCGATAGTCAGCGTGTTGGCAGCCAGAACCGTGCACTGGCCGACGACGCGATACGGACTGTTGGCCGCGGCCCAAGTGGTGGTCGCGATGGCGCCGCTGATCGGCCCAGGTGCCGGAGCATCCTGGTGGAAGTAGTGCGCCCCCATGTCGGCGGTCGTGCCGTCCGGGTCGGGCGCGCTCGCCGGGTCGCCGGCATCGATGCACGGAGAACCGGCCTGCAGCGTGTAGTCGCCGCTTGCAGAGTCGACGAACAGCGGGTCGGTGCTAATGTTGCCGGTGCCGGCATAGGGCCCCGTTGCCTGATCGAGGTCGCTGTACGTAGCTAGCAACGTCGCGTCGGTGGCAACGTACACGTTGTCCGGGCTGTTTCCCCACACTACGGTGTTCGCCATCGTGACATCGGCGTGGCTGCCGGCCGACGTACTCCCAGACTGGCCGCGGATGACGATACCGCCGCCATGGTTGCCATGGTATCCGTCGCGCGCCTCGTTGTTGCCAAACGTGCAGTTCCTGATCGTCGCCACGGAGTTGCCCGACACCTCCATTCCTCCGCCCATCATCGGTGCGAAGTTATGGCTCACCACGCAACGGTCCATCGTCAGCGTGGCATCGAACGCGAAAATGCCACCGACGCCGCCATCGGCGGTGCTTCCGCCACAACTGTTGCGTGACACGTCGCAGTCGGCCATCGTCAACGAGGCATCGAAGACGCAGATCCCTGCCCCCACGGCGTATGCGGTGTTGTCGAGGAAGGAGCAGCCGATCAACTCGGCGATCGAGCCTTGCGTGACCATCAGAGCGCCACCTACATTGTCGGCTTCATTGCCCCTAAACACGCAGCGAGTGAGCTGGACGCTCGACGCGACGCCGACGACCCGCATACCGCCGCCATTATTCTGCGGGGAAGGTCCGTCTGCATGCCCGCCGCTGAGCACTCCGAAGGCGACCGTCGCGGACCCGCCGTCTGCGACGGTCATGCCGCCCCATTCCGTCGTATCGCCGGCCATGAACCGGATGCTGTCGGTTTCTGTACCGACGGCATGGAGCGAGCCGTATACGCGGAACTGAACGTCGGCATCGAACAGCACGTCCACGCCTGGTTCGATGGTGAGCGTGTCGCCTGCGGCGACAGTGCACTGGCCGACGACGCGATACGGCGAGTTCGCCGCGGTCCAGGTGGTGGTCGCGATGGTGCCGGATACGGTCGCGGCAGGTGCCGATGTTGCCACGATGGCAAGCAGCAACGACGTGCTGATGGCGGATCGACTGAACATGGCAGTTCTCCTCGTGATGGCTGCACGCGAAACTAATGCGAACCATACTATGGAAGGTACACTCCTCGGCCGTCTTGTCAATGCAAGAATGGTGGCCATCCGACTTCTGACACTGCCGCTTCAATCCGCACGCCGCGCGAGGCCCGCGCATATGGGCTTTCACGGGCATCGCGGGAGTCCGAACAAATTGGTTCTACAGCGACTAAGGTGTCCTCGACGAGGGCAGACCTTAGGCCGCGCGTAGCCCGCCACGGTTGTAACAGCGCGATCCGACGCCAAACCGCCCGTCTGCCGGGGAGGCCCGTCTCGTGCGCTCTATAGCGCCCGCGCACGGAGTGGTCGTCTGCGGGGATGTCGGATGCATTCGGAGGGATCGACGAGAGCGCGCGAACGACGTCGAACGCTCGCTCCGCTCGCGTTCGTGGACGAGTTCGACCGGCACAAGACGCCGGTCGAACTCGCCGGCGTGCCCGTGGCGTGCCATGTCCGGAATCGCGCGGTCTATGGCAGCGGAGTTACCCCCACCCGTGCGGTCGGGGGACGCCCCACACCCCCCGCGG
>CAZSJP010000004.1:29043-29281 GCA_964606675.1 uncultured bacterium | reverse complement strand
GGACTATGTTGGCCCGTGCATCAACATGGCAGCCCGGCTCCAGAAGCTCGCATCGTTGTCGTTCGTTGCCTCAAGACGAGGTATGGATCCCAAGAAGTGCTTCGTGGAGGAGATCAGGAAGATTTTCATCATGAAGAAGGTTCAGATTCCAGGCGTCGGCGAGACAGAAACCATCATAGTCTTCAAGAGCGAGTTCGATTCGCTGAGTGACGACGAGAAAGCGATGTTCACGTAGGCA
>CAZSJP010000004.1:14201-29033 GCA_964606675.1 uncultured bacterium | reverse complement strand
ACGGCGGATGCATTGCGGGGGTAGAGTCGCTGAGGCGGCGCACAGGCATCAGCGTGAGGAGAAGGACATGGAGACGGAGACGACGACAAAACACCCGCTGCACGTGGAGGTTGCGGAAGTTGTCAGGGAGAAGATCAGAAGCGGCGACCTGCTGCTACTGGATTCGGCGTGCGTCGAGGACAATGCCGACGAGAAACTCCAGCACCTTCCGCTCTTCCGCTGTGACGACGTTCTGGACAAGTCCAGGGCTACGCAATACAGCAACGTGGATATGCTTGTCGTCCGTAACGGTCGGGTGCGCATGATCGTCGAGATCGAGGAATCGAGTACCTCGCCGGTAACCATATGCGGGAAAGTGTTGGCGTCGGGCATGGCGAACTGCCTCATCCACTTGACACTCGATCCGTCGCTCGTGGAGTATGCGGATCACGTGACCTTCGTCCAGGTGGCCAAGCCCAAGGCAACGACCGAAGACGGCAGCAAGAAGGAAGAGCAATTCAGGCTGCTGGAGTCGTCCATACGCGCTGTGCTTCCGTCGACAGGGATCGGCAGGTATCGCCTGTTCTACGTCGAGGGCGCGAACGACACGTGCAGGCTGGAGAAAGTAGCCGCGTACGTTGCCCGTCGTTTGGACGGGGACGACTAACCCCCACCCCAGAGCCCCACCCCCATGCTCGAATCACTCCTCACATGGTCGCCGCGGATCATCGCGATGCTGCTCGGTCTGTGGTTGGGCGTGTTCGCGCTGGACGTATTCGATGAGGGCCGCGGCGTTCTGAAGACAGCCCTCGCTTTCGCGATACACCTGACTCCGACGTGGATCGTCGTTGCGGCGCTCGTGCTGGCGTGGCGGTGGGAGTGGGTCGGAGCTCTGGCGTTCACCGCTATCGGGCTGGGTCTGCTCCGGCTGATGGGCGGGAAACGGAACTGGGAGACGGTCCTGACGATCCTCTCGCCGCCGTTTGTGATCGCTGCGCTGTACCTCGCAAGCTGGATGTACGAGTAGCAGAGCTATCGCATGCAGTTGCGGATCGCGCGCTCCGGCGCGCAGGGCGCAACAGCCAACGTGCGCGCCAGCGCACGAAGCGGCACCGTTATTGCACACAGCGATGCCGAGATTCGGCGGCATGAACCGGGACGATTCAGCGAAATCGCAGGAGCCAGCAATGAGACGCGTGTGCGCATGGTGCAAGACCGATCTCGCGAGTACGGACTCCGACACTCACGACCCCGACGAGCCCATCACGCACGGCGTCTGTGCCCCCTGCTCGGTCCGGATTCTCTCGCAGATGGGCATGGGAACCCCATTGCAGAAGTTCCTGGACGAGTTGGGCGCCCCCATTCTGGTGACAGTGTCTGACGTACGAGCATTCACTGCGAACAAGCGCGCTCGGGAGATTCTGGGCAAGGACCTGGACCAGATCGAGGGTGAGAAGGGCGGCGACGTCATAGAGTGCATCTACTCCAAGTTGCCCGGCGGTTGTGGAAACACGGTTCACTGCAAAGGGTGTACGATCCGGAACGCGGCGACGGAAACGTTGGCGACCGGCAGGAGCGCTGTGCGAGTCCCCGCCTATCAGGACATCGATACGCCCGATGGCGTTCGACCGATGCGCTTCCTGGTCTCGACGGAGAAGGTCGGCGAGTTCGTTCTGCTCAGAATCGACGACGTAGCACCGGGGGATCGGGCGGTCGCGTCGGAAAGCTGACGAACTGCACCGGAACGACACACCGGCTGCCCAGGTTCTTGTCAGTCGCCTCTCAGCCTTGACCGCCCACCCCGCCTCCGCTATCCTGCTCTCACGCCACAACCACCGGAGCCCAATACCGGAGCAACACGCATGGACCTTCGCCCACGCCTCGAACTTGCCGGCAACTCGCTGATGGCGCTGCTCGACCCGGAGCATGACCTGATGCCGACGGGTGGCTACGAAGTCGCCCACGACCTCGGCCGATGGTGGGATGCAGCGCTGCGCCTCGAGGAGTGCATCGGATACGCGATCCCGGCCGAGCTTGAAGCGGCGTCGCTGGCGAATCTCCAGCGGCTGACCGACAACCCCGACCGGCTTCTGATGAACCGCGCCGACGTCGAATGGACCGCCGAGGGTGCGAAGATCAACCCGCACAACTTCCGCGAGACGATGCTTGCCTATGGCGGCCTTGTCCGCCGGCGCAACAGCGCGTGGGCACGCGAGGCGGGGGCAACGCTCGTGCGAGCGATGGACCGGTGCCTCCGGCCCGACGGCAGGCTCGACCTGACCAATCTCGGCAGTTGGGGCGCGCTCCCGTCGACTACGGACCCATCGCACTCGGAACCGATGCGCGACGGCTGGTTCGACGGCACGGCGACGGGCGGTCGCTGCATCGAGGCGCTTGTCTGGTTCTACGAAGCCACGGGCGACGAACTGGCTCTCGACGTTGCCCGACGGCTGGCCGAACATCATCTGCGGAATACTATCGACCCAACAGGGGCGGTCCGGCGCGAGATCGTCGACCCGGTCAACGTCGGTCACTGCCACTCGTACCACGGCACGCTGCGAGGTCTGCTGCTATTGGGACTGCTGACGGGCCAGCGGGAGTACGTCGACGCCGTCGAAGCCACCTATCGCAACGGCGTGCGGCATCGCCTCGTCAAGGAATCGGGCTGGGCGCCGCACGACATGGGCGAGACGCGATTCCCGAATGAGTACGGCGACCCGGTCACCGACCCGGCCAGCACGGGCGACTCGACGCAGATAGCCCTATGGCTGGCTCTGCACGCCGGTTGCTCGGATCTTCTGGACGACGTCGAGCGCTACGTCAGAGCGCGGCTGATTCCGGCGCAGTTGACCAAGGAAGATGCGGAGCCGGGGCGCGAGTTCTCCGTCCGGGAGCTAGGCGCGTGGTCGATCCACGGCCCCACCCACGCCGGGAAGGGGTGTACGCCGGATGTACTGGCGGCGGTGACGCACTCGTTGTGCGACATCCAACACCACGTGTGCACGCGGACGCCGCTCGGGGTCCGGGTCAACCTGCATTTCGGCTACGACGGTGCCGACGTGACGGTCGTTGACGGCCGGTCGGACCGCGGGCAGGTGTCGGTTGCCACGAAGCGTGGCGGCCCCGTCATGATCCGCGTGCCGGGCTGGGCGTCTGAAGCGTCCGTGACGGTCGCCGTCGACGGGCGCGATGTCCCACTCACGCGGATGGGAGCGTTCGCTCGGATACCTGGCGATCTTCTTTCAGACGGCAGCCAGGTGGTGGCATCTTACGACCTGCCGGAAAGGTCCACCGATGAGTCGATGCCGTCGGGCAGGCGCTACCGTTTCAGTTGGCGCGGCGACGAGATCGTGGGCATCGATCCGCAGGATGGGCCGTTGCCGTTCTACGCGAGCGCGGCGACGTAGCCCTGACGCTAGAGCAATGGTGGGCCGGCTACCCGACACCAGGAGGCACCGATGTTCTTCTCGGACACCGGAGACATGCGAGAGATCAACTGCACGGTGTTCAGTTCGCCACCGACGGCATTCGACCCGGTGATGGGCTACAGATGGCTGCCGGGCTTTCGGATCGTTCGTGTGATACGGGGCGAGGTGGTGATCGACCATCGTCCGCGCATCAACGCGCAGGGGTATGTTAGCGAGGCCGACTACACGCCGCGGAAGCCGTCTGCCGAGACGTTCCGCATCGCCGTTCTGGGCGACTCGTTCACGAACTGCCTCTACATGGAACACACGTGGCCGGAGATGCTTCAGCACCTGCTGAACTCACGACCCGAGAGTGGGCGTAGGGCGCAAGTGTACGGATTCCCCACCGACGGCGGCGGCCTCGTCAACTGGCATTCGACGTTCATGGACAAGATTGTGCCGGAGTACGAGTTCGACGCGCTGGTGATCGCGGATTGGGGCGACGACCTCGCGCGCAAGTTCATATCGTTTCACTCGACGGAGACCGAGGTGCGCATCGGCCTGTTCGAGGACGGCGAGCATCCCAGATCGGAGGCCGAGTTCCAGGCGCGGTTGCCCGAGACGCGCAAGATATTCGACGTTGCCGGCGAGTCGGAGATCGACGAATTGGTGGAATCGCTGAAGGACGTGGAGGGGCCGCGCGTGATGGTCGACAGAACGCTCTCGGCGATCGGTCACGGCGAGGTCGCTCCACAGGGCTACACGTTCTCGCCTGAGGCATTCGTGGAGCGCTACGGCGCGCTACGATTCGAGATGCTGGGCGAGATCGCAAGCTGCTGCGAGGCCCGCGGCGTCCCGGTCGTCTTTTCCGCGGTGCCGACCCTGAGCGGCTTGCTGCTGGCTGCCGGCAGGCGCTCGCTGCTGCATCGGCTGCAGAGCGAGGGCATCGCCACCCACTTCGGCGTCGGGTACCATGACGGATACAGCGCATTCCAGGGCATCAAACGCCAGCGGCTCGTCGATTACCACTGGCTGAAGTACGATGGACACTGGGGGATGGCTGCAGCCAACCTCTACGCGGTGCATATGGCCGAGCAGACGCTCACCGATGGTCTCTTTGGCTGAGTCGCAACGCGCGGCTCGGATGCCGCGCTCAACGCCGCTCTCGATGGGAACCGACGCATGACAGGACGCGAGCGGCTGAACGCCGTGCTCGACAAGCGGCCGACCGACCGGCTGCCGTGGACGACGTTGGTGGACAATGCCACGCTCTCGCTGGTGCCGGAGCAACTCCGCGGCAACGGCGGGCTGGACTTCTACCGACACCTTCGGTGCGACGTGTTCCTCCTCAACGGCTGGAATACGCCGCACGTGTTCCGGTCGCCGGAGCTGCTATGGGCCGACGACGTCGGCGTGACCCGCACGAACGACGACGGCCGGGTTACCACCGACTGGCGGACGCCTCGCGGCACGCTGACGGGCGTGACAGATCGCGGTCATCCGGTGAAGTACCCGGTGGAGAGCCTGGCGGAGGCGAGCATCTACCGGACCATGTGGGAGGGTGCTTCGTACGTCGGCCACGATGACACCGACGTCCTCGGCGCGCTGGATGCGCTTATCGGCGATGGCGGGCTTGTCACGCGGTTCTGGGGACCGTCCGCGGTGCCGATGCTCCTCGAGACGGACATGGGCGTTGAGAACTTCTACTACATGTTGGAAGACCACCCGGCCGAGATCGAGGGCCTCATCGGAGCGATCCACAGGCGGCAGCGCGAAGCATTCGAGCACCTCGCCGACGGCCCGTGCGGTTCGGTCACGCTCGTGGAGAACACGAGCACGTTCTACATCTCTCCGGACGTGTACGCAAAGTATAACATGCCTCATCAACGTGACTTCGTCGACATCGTGAAGAGCCGCGGCAAGGTCGCGCTGCTCCACATGTGTGGCCACGTCGACGGCGTGCTGGACGTGATCCGAGAGACCGGCTGCGACGGCATCCACGCCCTGACCCCTCCGCCCACCGGAGACACTCGGTGGGAGCATGCGCTGGACGTGCTCGGAGAGGAAGCTATCATCCTCAGCGCGCTCGCCCCATCGATCTTCGTATCGGGAGAGGTGGCGGACATCGGCCCGGCGCTGGACGCGGTCGTCACCCCACGTCTCCGCGAGGCCAACTTCGTCCTCGGCGCCGGTGCCGACGGGATACCCGTCGAGCCGGAGCGGTTCCGCGCGGTACGGGACTGGGTGGAGCGCACGAGCCGGTAGCGAAGCTTCCCCGGCGTCCCGTCGCTACCCGAGTCGCCCGTAGAGATGAACGGACCGCAGCCTGGACAGCGTGAAAACGCCGGTCCAGTCGCGAGCCGCCTGCTCAAACGCCTCGGGATACGCCTCGCCCCACGACCAGTTGGGCGCCCAGCCCGCTCCCTCGAGTCGGTCGATTTCGTAGTCGAGTTGCACCGACACCGCGTCGGCGAACATACTGGCGAAGGGCGAATTGGGCGATGGCGCAACGTCCAGCGGCATCAGCCCGTACGAACCCCACGCGGCTGGGTCGGTCGCGGCTTCGCGCTCCAGCGCCGGGCCGAGCGTTCGCACAACTTCCTCACGCATGCCCGGCGGCAACGAGTCGCACTCGGCGAGACGAACGTAGCACAGCAAGTCATGATGCACCATGCTGCCGGCATGCTCCTTCAGATGAGATAGTACAGCTTCATCGAGCCTGGCGATGAGATCGTGTGGTGCGAGGCGGGAGTAAGTATGCAGGTAGCCGAGGATCTCGGCCCGGGGGTTCGCCAGATGCGCCGACATGTCGCCGTCGTAGACCCACCACGGAGCGTGAGGCGCGTCGTCGGCGTTGGCGGGGATGATGGGCCAGGCGCCGCTCTCGTCATCAATGGTGGCCGACAGATAGCTGATCGCGCCGCGCACCATCGAGTGTCCCTCGGTTGCCTCGATGGCACTCAACGTCTCCAGCGCGAATGTCGTCGCCAGCGCCGACGAGTCCGGCAGGCGCAAGTCCGGCTCCAGAGCGTGGCCGAAGCCGCCGTCGTCGTTCCGGAACGCCGAGAGAGCCGCGCACACCGCCTCTGCCGAGCCGTTCGCGAAATGGTACTCGTAGAGCGCCTGCTCCAGCGGCCGCCCCACCTCGAAAATCGTGGCTTTCGCCTTCGCCTGCCCCGGTTCGGAGAGTAGCTTCATCGTCGTACCTTTCCTCGCTCACTAGCCGGATGGGCACGCCGGACGCGATACCCGTATTGTTACGGTATCGGTACCGGCGCTGCGAGTCAAGGGGGATGGCACAACGACCGATTGGTCCGCGCGCGGTCGTGGGGCAATATTCAGCGACCCGGCACTCGGGGGCCGACGCACGCGAGGCTCCCACGACGCGTGAGGATACATGCAGCCTCAATCGAACGAGTACCGCAAGCGCCTGCTCGAAGCGGACCCAACGCCGGGCGACGTCGCGGCAGTGGCGACGGACTACGAGGCGATGATCCGGTCGGTGATGGCGCTAATCTGCGACCGGTTCGAGCGCACGCCGGACTACCCATGGGTCGACACGAAACTCAGCGTCCTTTCTGGCGACGATTTCCCGGTTGGCGACCCGATTCGTGGCCGTGGCGCAGTGTACGGCTGGATACAGGGCCGAGCGCTTGAGAGCATGGCCGGGCACGCTCGATGGTTCGGCGCATGCGAACTAACCGAGCGAATCGAGCCGCTGGTTCGGTCCGTGGCGAGCAGCCTTGGGCGGGTCCGGTCGCGAAACGGCGGGCACGCGTTCTTCACGATGTCGTCCGGTGGCGATCCGTTTGCGATAGGGCCTGACGGTGCGTGGGTGCCCGTCACGCTCGATACGGACTCGCCGGCGACGTTCAGCGACGTGTTCTGCGCCAAAGGGCTCTATGCCGCAGCGGCGTTTCTGGGCGACCGGGATGCGTTGGCCGAGGCGCACGACTACTGCACGACCGTTGTCGACGCGTTGTTCGAAGGCCGGTTCGAGTCCGATCAGCAGCCGATGGATCCGGCGAATCCGGTCGACGCGCCACCCGGCCGCCACTCGCACGGGCCGTTCATGATCGCCATCGGCCTCGCGGCACTGATGGTCGAGCTTGAGCGCAGCCCGGACAGTGTGGCCATGGGCGTCGGGCTGATCGAGCACGTCATGGGGGCCTACGTTAACACGGACGGCAGATGGCCCGACCTTCAGCCCAACGACTACGTCGAGTTCATCGGCGACGACGGCCGGCCATACGAGAGCCAGGCGGGTGTGCTCAGCGACCCGGGCCATGCGTTGGAGTTTGTCGGGCTGGCGATGAAGCTCGCCTCGGCGGCGCGGGCGTCGGGCGCGACGTCCGATTCGCAACTCGACAGCATCGGGGCAGTCGAACGTGCGGCCCCGGGGTTGCTTCGCCACGTGTTCGGATACGGGTTCCAGGAGCCCTACGGTATCTGCAAGCTGGTCGACCTGCGGACGCGGCGGGTCGTCAATTCCGACATGCCGTGGTGGAGTCTGCCGGAAACGATGCGAGCGGCGCTCGGATGCTATCGCGTGGCGACGAACGACTCGGAGCGCGACGCGTGCCTCGGCGTATTCGCAGCGTGTCACAACGCGTTTGCGGCGAGATACGTGCGCGCCGACCGCCACCTGATGGCCGTCCAGACCATCGACGCTAAGGGCCGGGCCGTAGACGTGATCCCCGCTACGCCCGACGCCGACCCGGGCTTTCACTCCGGGCTTTCGCTCATCGACTGCCTCCGGACGATCGTTGACCTCACACGGCGATAGGGCGAGGGCGACGGTCGCCCACGCGCACACAGTAACGAGCTAGCGACGGAGGGGAATCGTGCCAGACGATACGGTGGTCTACTTCCTGACGGACGAAACGCTCGTCGCGCAGGCGTTCGGAATGCGGCGACAGCAGTCGACGCCCGTGCCGATTTCGGATCGACCGCTCCTCGGATGCGCGTGGGCGTACGGAAGCGTCCTGCGCGATCCGGCGACCGGCCTGTTTCGCATGTGGTACTTGGGCGCCAGAGGCTACATAGAGTATTTCGCGACGAGCGAAGACGGCCTCGGCTGGGACCTGCCCGACCTCGGTATTCTGCCTCCCGACGAGCAAGGGCGAACCAACGCGTTCATGGGCAAAGGGCAGACCGATCAGAACGGTCTGTGGCTGGGTGGCGACTCGGGCCCGGAAGGTTTCTGTGTCCTCGATGCCGAACAGGAGCCGCATCCGGCTGCGAAAGAGCGATTCACAGCGATGTACCTCGCCGGGACCGAAGACGGCCCGAGCGGGCTGTGCGTCGCATACTCCGACGACGGCGTCCACTGGACGGCATGCGAGAGCAACCCGGTGGTGCAGGGCTGGCTCGACACGAGCAACAGCCTCGTCTGGGATCCCGACACCCGCCGATACGCCGTCTACGGCAGGCCGCCGGTCCATCTTTCGCTCCGAGGCAACGCCAACAGGTTCGTGAGCGTGATGGAAAGCGACAACATGATCCACTGGAGCGCTCCGCGAACGGTGCTCGACACCGACGACCGAGACGCCGACCCGTGGGATCAGGTCGACGAAGGGCTTCTGGCCAACAAGGAGCGCGTCAGCGTTCGCGGCAGGAACCGCCAGTTCTACGGCATGTCCGTCTTCCGGTCGGCCGGTATGTTCATCGGCATGGCTCAGATACTCGACGTGCCGACGGGGGCGTGTTGGATCGAACTCGTGCACAGCCACGACGGCCTCGATTGGCGCCGCGAGCCGGGGCGAGAGCCGTTCATCGTCTCGCGCCCCGGCACGTGGGAACACCCTCAACTGAGGCCGACCGTGACGTCGCCGCCGGTGCGCGTAGGCGACGATCTGTGGATATACTACAGCGCGAGCAACGTGCCGCACCACGGCAAGGGCGGCATAGAGACCCGCGGCATCGGGTGTCGAACGCTCCCTGTCGACCGATGGGTCGGATACTACTCCGACACGGTAGAAGGGGAGTTATTGACTCATCCGATCTCGGCCGGCCGTCGGCTGACGCTCAACGCCGACGTCGCACCAGCCGGGGCGCTTCGCGTGGCCCTGGTTGGCGAATGGGGCGAAGAGATCGAGGGCTACACGCTGGACGATGCCATACCGGTAGAAGGCGACTCGATTGCCCATGACGTCCGGTGGAACGGGAGCGCAGCTCTGCCCGGCGTGAGAGGGCCGATCCGCTTGCAGATACGGTCGTCAGGCGCTTCTGTGTGGGCGTTCAGCGTGCATGATGGTTGATGGCGACCGGCGCGCGGAGATGGAACGTGACCGACCAGCGCAAGATGAGGACCATATGACAACCTACCCGAACACCGCAACACGCTTCACGGACCCCGACACGAACGTCGAGGTCGTCCAGCTCGTCGGCGGCGCCGAGTCGAGCGCGCCGCTTAGCTACGACTGGCCGTCGTTCGCGCCGGATGGACGCTGGGTGATCGTAAAGTGCGAGTTCGCGCCGGAAACGGGCCGCCCGACTGGGTTCTACCGGGTCGGCGTGGGCGGCGAAGACCTGACGTACGTCTGTTCCGGCGACATCCATCCACGCCTAACGCCGGACGGGCGCCACGTATACATCCTCCGGCAAGGCGACCCGGCGCTGTACCGCTCGGCGACCGAATGCGACGACGTAGAAGAGGTGTGCAGCCTCGGCGAGTTCCTGCCAGCCGACTATCTGTACGTCCAGATGCGCCTCTCGCCGAAGACGAGCCACCTATTCGTCATGCTCCGCGAACCGGACACCACGCCGATACGGGTCGATGTCGCGACGGGCGAAGTCGTGCGGCTGGACGACCTCGACGGCATGGTGTGGGGGTGCGCCGCAGACGAAGGGCGCCTGATAGTCATCAGGATGGTGCACGCCGAGCCGGGGCGGCGCTACGGCTACCTGGAGTACCGCAAGCTAGAGGAGCAGCCCGGCGACCGGTCGATATGGTCGCTCGACGTCGACGGCGGCGATGCGCGGCGAGTCGGGGTGGACCTGTACTCCCATGCGACGATGCACGGTCGAACGTCGAGCGTGCAGGGATGCGGCAAGTGGGGGAACCGAAGCGTCACGATCCTTTCCGCCGACAACGAACGGCGGGTCGTCTGCGAGGGGCCGTACTTCTGGCATTCCGGCGCGTCGTTCGATGGCGAATGGATTGTCGCCGACACGAACTGGCCCGACTACGGCATCCAGCTCATCCACGTGCCCACGGGCAATCTCCGGACGCTGTGCATGTCGGGGTCGTCCCTCAAGACCGGGCTGGTGCATCCGCACCCGAGCCTGAGCTTCGACGGCCGGTTCGCGATGTTCCGTTCCGACAGATCCGGCGCGTGCCAGGCATACCTGGTCGCCATCTCGGACGACTTCCGCCAAAGCGTCGTCGCCGGCGTCAGCGACGAACCGGATGGCGGTTGGGCTGTGAAGGAGTAGGGCGGCCTGCCCGGACGGCGGGGATCGGTACGCCGCTATCCCCACATGCCCCGGACTCGCGCTTTGACCTGCCGGCCGTACTCACGTATCCACGCCTCCTCGTCGGGCGACAGCGGGCCGTCGTCGAGCGCGTCCAGGTTCTGGTCGAGCTGCTCTCGGTTCGCCGGGCCGGTCATCGCCAGATGCACGTGCGGGCTTGTCAGGCAGAACCGGTAGCAGAGGCCTGCGGAGAGCGGCGGGGGCTGCCCTGTGTCGTGGCCGGGGCCGGGCCACGGCGGCATCTCGATACCGCGCACAGGTTTGAGCAACTGGCGCCACGACGTGCCCGTGTACGACACCACCAGCGGGTTCCTGGCGCCGAGGTGCGGGAAGACGTCGTCTTCGGCACCCGGATGTTTCGCGTTGTAGCGCAGCATGAACGCGTCCAGGATCGACTCTCGGGCGAGCCGACCTGCGCGAGGCCGGTCGTGTATGCTGGTGCCGACGGCCACCACCTTGCCCTCGCGTTTCAGCCGCATGAGCATATCCTGCACGCCGCACGAGAACGCCGACGCGCGGCCGAGCCACGGCAGCAGATAGAGGTCGAGATGGTCGAGCTTCAACGCTCGAAGTGCGTTCTCGACACTCTTTCGCACCATGCCGCCCGTGTAGGCGATGCTGCCCAGCGCCGCCACGACGTGCCTCTCGCGGTCGCGGGGCAGTATCTCACCGAGCGCCTTGGCCAGCTGCTTGTTGCGCGATACCCACAGCCAGTATCCGACGCCGCGGTCGGCCGCATGGCGTATGTCGGCAGATCCCAGCCCGAAGTTGGACGCCAGCCCGAGCCTGAGCACTCGCTTGCCGATGGTCGGCAGGTCGGCATGTGTGAAGGTCGACTCGGTCAACGTGCCTCTCCCATCCGTGTTTCGTCAGCGACGTTGCAGGCGACGCGTGTTCAGTCGTCGATCCCTGCAAGTGCGTCGGATGTGACGCCGGTCAGTTTCTCGCTCACGGTCCACAGCCTGCGCGCGATTCCCTCGTCGTGAGATGCCGGGTCGGGCTCGACGCGCTTCGGGTGTCCGCGCACCTCGCCGAATCCGCCCGGGCCGTAATACTCGCCGGCGCGCACGTCGTCCGCCGTAGCGGCGCGCAACGTAGGCAGCGCGCCCATGCCCGGCTTCATTGCGAAGACCGGGTTCAGGACTCGGAACAGCAGATTGTATCGCTGGAGGTCCGTTGCCGTCCATCCCGGGTGCGAGGCGACCGCGATCGTACCGACGCCGGCGGCGTCGAGCTTCCGCTGTAGCTCGTGCGTGAACAGCAGGTTCGCGAGTTTGCTCTGGCAATACGACTTCATCTTCCGGTACGGCTTGCGCTCCGAGTGGAGGTCGTCGAAGTCGATAGTGCCGTATCGGTGCGCGGTGCTGCTGACGTTGACGACGCGAGACCCGTCGGCCTTGAGCAGCAAGCCCAGCAGCAGCCCCGAAAGAGCGAAGTGGCCCAGATGGTTGGTGCCGAGCTGCAACTCGAACCCGTCGGTCGTCTTGCGGTAGGGCGGTGCCATCACGCCGGCGTTGTTGACTAGCAGATCGAGCCGGTCGACTTGCTCGCGGATGCCGCCCACGAACGAACGCACTGACGCGAGGTCGGCAAGGTCGAGTATCGCCAGTTCGGGGCGCCCTCTCGGCGCTCCGGCGAGGATCGTGTCGAGCGCCGCCATGCCCTTCGGCTCATTCCGGGACGCTAGTATCACTCGCGCGCCGCTGTTTGCCAGCGCCCTGGCCGTTTCGAGGCCGATACCCGTGTTGGCTCCCGTGACGATGGCCGTCCGTCCGCTTTGGTCCGGGATGTCTTTCGAGGTCCACCTCATGCGTGCCTCCTCTTTCGCCTTTCCGTGATCCGGCTCATTGAGGGACTTCGTCGGCGACGGCTCGCGCGGTCTTTCCGGTCCGCGGCGTCAGACCGGCCCACCATCTCTCGTCCATCGTGTCCAGCGCGGGCTCGAAGCTCTCTCCAGGGCGCGGCGTCGCGGTGCGCACGCCGAGCCTTGCGGCTTCCGCAATCAGGCGCTCGACCGGTTCGTCCCACGGATGCAGGGCCAGGTTGAACTTCGCCCAGTGTATCGGCATGAGCAAGCTCGATCTTAGATCGAGCGCCGCTTGCACCGTCTCCTCGGGCTTCATGTGAAGCGCCGCCCAGGCGTCGTCGTACGCGCCCGATTCGAGCACGGCTATGTCGAATGGGCCGAGTCTGTCGCCGATTTCGCTGAAGCCGTCGAAGTAGCCGGAGTCGCCGCTGTAAAACACGCTGTGTGCGAGCCCCTCGATCGCCCAAGACGCCCACAACGTCTCGTTGCCGTCGGCGACCCCGCGGCCGGAGAAATGGCGCGCGGGCGCCGCCGTGAAGCGGAGATCGCCATAGCCGGCCGCTTCCCACCAGTCGAGTTCCGATATCATCTCCAGCGGGATTCCCCAGCCCTCAAGCCGCGCACCGACGCCGAGCGGCACGAAGAACCTGTCGACACGGTCCTTCAGGGCCATGATGGTTTCGTAGTCGAGATGATCGTAGTGGTCGTGCGAGATGACGACCACGTCGATGTCCGGCAGATCGTCGAGAACTATGCGGTTCTCGTAGTCGAACGCAGTCGGTCCGAGGGGCAACGGGCCCGCCTTGTCGCTGAAGACCGGGTCGGTGAGTACCACGTGGCCGTCGATGCCGATCAGCACCGTCGAATGCCCCGACCAGGCAATCTGCAGTCCCGTGCCGTCCTGCCCGAAGCCACTCGCATCCAGCGCCACCGACGGGAGCGGGCCGGACGGATAGCGGTCCGTATTGCCCTTGATGAAATCGCATGCGATGGCGAGCATCGACGCGCTGTCGGTGCTCATCTCAGTATGTACGGGGTTGCGGAACTCTCCGTCCACATAGTTTTCGGATCGCTCGATGCGCCTCATGCGCTCTCCGGCCGGACCGTCTCCGAATTGCGGCGACATTGTCACGTATGCCGCCGCTCCGACCACTACCGCTGCTACCGCTGCCAGAAATGTCAACATGATCTTCCTCACCAGGCGCACAGAGATCGGGTGTCTCCGCTCGTTTCAGGCTGGGCCGAACGGGCCGGCCCCTTCTTGCCACGTTGCTGCCGCCGACGTATACTACACCGTATAGTGTAACAAGTTCCCGGCGAAAATGTAAACCCCCGAGTGTAGTTTTCTGCCGGGGAGGGCACGCCGCCGGGTGGGCCTGCAACGTTAAGAGTTGTTCCATCACAGACTTGTGTCGAGAGAGACGCGGTGCAGAGGAAGACCACACTCACGGAGCGAAAGCGAGCGGCGATCGTATCGGCGGCTGCGCACGAGTTCCAGGCGCACGGATACCAGGCGACCAGCATGGACCAGATCGCTGCCGAGGCCGAGGTATCGAAGCGGACCGTCTACAACCACTTCGCCAGCAAATCCGAGCTGTTCGTGGCCATAGTCGGTCGGTTGTGGGGCGAGACCCGCCGCGCCACGGACATACCGTACCGTAGCGACGCATCGCTTCGCGAGCAGTTGGCCGAGTTCGCCAGGCGCAAGATCGAACTGCTCATGGAGCCCGAGTACCTGGGCCTGATGCGAGCCGTGATGGCCGAGTGCATGCGGTCGCCCGCGATCGCGCGAGAGACGTTCGACAGCATGAGAAGCGAAGAGGAGAGCCTGGCCGTCTGGATACGTGGCGCGGCGGCTGAGGGCCGACTCTCCATTCAGGGCGCGGACGCGGCGGCGGCCGCCGATCAGTTCTGGTCGCTGACGAAGGGGTCGCTGTTCTGGTCGCTTCTGATGGGTCTCCCCGCACCAGCCGAGCAAGAGCGCCAAGCGGCCATCGACGACGCTGTCGCGATGTTCCTGGCGCGCTATGCGGCGCAACCGTCTGACTAGGCGTGTCGGTGGCGCCATCCGGCCTTTGTCCACTCAACGGAGCCGCTATCTTTCCTTCGTTGTCCGATCCTCGACCGCAACCCGGCCACATGCGGGGCACGTCTGTGCAAGTT
>CAZSJP010000004.1:0-14175 GCA_964606675.1 uncultured bacterium | reverse complement strand
ATCCTCTCGCTGCGAAACATCTCCGTCAGCCGACTGCACTCGGCGTTCACGGACGTCACGACGTGGCATGGCCGCTACTACGCCGCCTATCGCGAAGGGATGCACCACAGGTCGTACAACGGCCGCATCGTCGTCATGGCGAGCGACGACGTCGTGCAGTGGGAGGTCGCCGGCCTCCCGCGGGGGCCGTATCCGGACATGCGCGACCCGAAGTTCCTCGCCACGGACGACGAGTTGATGGTAATCGGCCCCGCATGGCAACACCCGGCCCCTACCGACGTGACACGGCATGGCGACCATCTCCGCACATACGTCTGCGCGACGCGAAACGGAGTCGACTGGACCGATGCGGCAACTGTCTACGAGCCGGGGGCGATCGTCTGGCGACCTATCACGGTTGGCGGCATCCACCATGCGGGGGCGCACTTCCGGATGGGTGAGAAGGGCGACGATCATCTTAGGTGGCTTACCCTCGTTCGCTCGGAGGACGGGTACAACTGGGAGCACGTCGGCGACATCTGGCGCGAGGACGGCGCCAACGAGACGCAGGTGTTCGAGGTGGGCGACGGCAGGCTGGGAGCGCTCGTCCGATGCGCTCGGAAAGCCGAAGGCAGCCCGGTCGCGGTGCCGAACATCCTCGCGACGGCCGAGCCGCCGTACACGTCGTGGGAATGCACGAGGCTCGACCATCTCATCCACGGCCCGGACGTGTGTCGGCTGGGCGGTCGTCTGATCGCCGGTGGGCGGATGTACGACCCGACGGCGAGCGACGTCATGCACCACGCCGCGCAGATGACACTGTTCGAGTTGGACATCGATGAGCGCCGGAGCCGCACGATCATGAACCTGCCGAGCTGGGGCGACTGCGGCTATCCGGGCTTCCTGCCGCTCTCCGAGACTGAGATAGCCGTCAGCTACTACTCGTCGCACGAGGGGCGGACACAGGCGTACGTCGCGAAACTTAGCCTGGACTGGGGCGACTGACGATCTTCCGCACCCGTGCAGCCCGACGTAGGGCGCACCGGCGCACGACCAGGTGCCACTTCGAGTCGGCCCGGCTGGCGGCCGGTGATCCGTCGTACGCAGAATGGAACTCGATGCCGCTCGAACGTGTCATCCAGGGACAGGGCACATGCCGGCTCGGGCGCCGGCGCGATCACAGCGGCCCGGCATAGGTCTGGGTAGCTCGGCTCAAGCTTGTGTGGGACGACTGACCGGAGGAAGCGAACCGTGCAGATTGGCCGATGCGCCAAGTGCGCCGAGTTTCCGTGCGACGACGTAAGACACGACCGGCACATCGTCCCGGGCATCGACCTCGACCCGGCGCGTGTCGAAGTGGCGCTGATCTCGGAGGCCGCGCCGGGCGATGCGGCGGACTACTACTACGCCGACGGAACCCCCTTGTTCGCCGAGACTACGGTGCAGGCGTTCAGAGATGCCGGAGTTGACGTTTCGTCGGTGCGAGATATCGTTGACATGGGTGTGTACCTGACAACGGCGGTGAAGTGCGGGAAGACCGGCTATGGCGTCAAAGCTGCCACGATCAGGGAGTGTTCGCGCCTGCTTGAGCGGGAACTGGACCAACTGCCCAACGTGAAGGCGTTCCTGCTGATGGGGGACGTGGCTATCAAGGCGGTCAACTACATCGCGAAGAGGGCCGGTGGGCAGAGGGTCATACCGGCCGGGTCTACCTACAAGATTAGAGGCGCGGAGTATCTCTTCCGCGGTGCGCGCGCGTTCCCCTCGTACTTGCAGGCCGGACCCAGTTTCCATATAGAGAAGAGCAAGCGCAAGATGATAGCCGAAGACGTCGCCGAGGCGATGGCGATGGTCGGGTGAGAGCCGGCCGCGTCCAATCGGCGGGATCGAGGGCGCGATGGCGAGATGTAACGTATGATATCGGGGGTGTATCGGTGAAGTCTACCAGATTCATGGTCACGAGTGCCGGTTCCGTCATCACCTGCGTCTGGCTCCTGGCCTCGTTCGCAGCGGCGCGCCCGGCGGATCCACCGGGCGGCGACGCCAGGTCGAAGCTGAGCGCGGTGCTTCGTCGGACGGTGGGCGACCAGACCAAGATCGCCGGGCCGATCGGGGCCGCCCGGGCCAGGCTGGCGGCTCGCGCCTCCCAGAGCCCGCTTGTCCGCATCAGCCCGGTCGGTGAGCTGCAAGTATACATCGCCGTCGATGACTGTGGCGCGGAACTGCGGGGTGCTTTGGCCGATCTCGGCGCGCGCATCGTACGGTCCGACTGCGATCTCGGCATCGTGGAAGCCTTCGTGTTCGCGGATCGCCTCGTGGGCGTCGCCGCGCACGGAGCCGTCAGGTCGGTGAGGTCGGTCGAGCGCCCGGTGCTCGACGTTGGAAGCGTGACGACCGAAGGCGACGCCATCTTGGGCGCGGACCTGGTTCGAGCGCTCGGTCACGACGGCACGGGTGTCAAGATCGGCGTCCTCTCGGACGACGTCGACAACCTCGCCGAGGCGCAGGCAAGTGGCGACCTTCCGGCGAACGTCACAGTGCTTCAGACTACGCTGGAGGTCGGCGACGAGGGCACTGCGATGCTCGAGATCGTTCACGATCTGGCGCCGGGTGCCGATCTCTATTTCTACTCCGGATGGAACTCGGACCTGGACATGCGCGACGGGATATTGGCACTGGCGGACTCCGGCTGCCAGGTCATCGTCGACGACATATCGTATCTGAGCCAACCGTTCTTCGAGGACGGCTTCCTTGCCGAAGCAGTCGAGGAGGTCGCCGGCCGCGGCGTGGTGTATTGTGCGTCGGCAGGGAATTTCGCGAGGAAACACTATGAGGCGGACTACGTCTCGGCCATGGGAGACACCGGCTGGCACGCGTGGGACGGGGTGAGCGATTCGACGCTCACGCTCGAGGTCGGGCCCGGCCAGACGCTTGCACTCTACCTCCAGTGGGACGACCCTTACGGCGCGTCGGCCAACGACTACGACCTGTACCTCTACTCCGATGCGGCACTTCAGACCGAGGTCGCGCACTCATACGCTCCTCAATCCGGAACGCACTACCCGCGCGAGACGATCATCCACACCAACGGGACGGGCTCGCTTGAGACGCTGTACCTGGCGATCGATCTGTTTTCCGGGGTCCAGCGTCGGCTCGAACTCTACGTGTTCGGCGCGGCCGGGCCTCCGGAATGGGTGACGCGCGAGGGGTCCGTATTCGGTCACAGCGCGGCAACCGGCGCTGTTGCCGTTGCGGCAATCGACGTGATCGACCAGGGCCATGACGACGTCGCCGCCTACAGCTCGTGGGGACCGTCTCGGATAAGCCACCCAGCGGCGGAGGTGCGAGCCAAGCCGGACATCTCGGCGATGGCCGGTGTATCCGTCACGGGCGCTGGCAACTTCCCAACTGCGTTCTACGGCACGTCCGCGGCAGCGCCTCACGTTGCGGCGATCGCCGCGCTGCTCATCGACGCCCACCCGGATTGGACCAGGGCCGAGGTGCTGGACGCGATGAAGTCGACAGCCGTAGACCTCGGAGCGCCCGGCGCCGACTACGCGTTCGGAGCGGGTCGGGTGCAGGCCGACGCAGCGGTCGCCGTTGCGCGCGTGGGGCCGACGAACGTCTCGGGAGACGTCGCCACCATGACGTGGTCTCTCGACCGTAGCCCGTATCGCGTGCAAGCTGTGACGCGCGTCATAGCAGGGCACACGCTGACGATCGAGTCGGGGGTCGACGTGCTCTTCGACGTCGACGCGCGGTTTGTCGTCGAGGGCCGTCTCCAGGCGGTGGGCACGCCGAGCGACAGCATCCGCTTCATCAAGGGTGCGGCCGACGAATGGGGCGGCCTGCGGTTCGTCGGTGCCGACAACAGCGCGCTAACATACGCTCGCATCAGCGGCGGTCGCGCAGACGGGAGTGGCGCGGACGCGCTCGGCAGCGCGGCATACGTCTCCGCGGCGGCGGTCTCGCTTCGGCATTGTGTCGTGGCGGGCAATGCGGACCCAACCGGCAATGCCGGTGTGTTGTCGGTCGTCGGCGGCGGACGTCTGCTGATGAAGCACTCGGCGGTGCGCCGGAACGACGGCTTGGGGCTGCTTGTCTCGGCGGCAACGGCCGATCTCGATAGCTGCGAGGTCGTCGGCTCCACGCATGGCGGCATCCGGCTGAGTGACGGCTCCCTCACGCTGAACCGAAGCGTCGTCGCCGGAAACGACGGCGGCGGCATACGCAACGATTTCGGCTACCTGACCGCGACGAACTCCACCATCGCATACAACACCGGCGCGGCTCCGACGGGTATCTCGGGCGACGGCGCTACTACGATCACGAACACGATCGTGTGGGGCAACGGCGTCGAGGGCGATCTCACGGCGACATACTCCGACATCGAAGGCAGTTGGCCGGGCGTGGGCAACCTGGATGCCGCTCCGCTCTTTGTCGACCAGGTCGGCGGCGACTATCGGCTCAACTGGAACTCGCCATGCATCGACACGGGCGACCCCATCGGCCCTCCGGACGCCGATGGCTCCGACGCCGACATGGGCGCGTTCAGTTTCGATCACAGCGAGTTCGTCGACGAGCTAGCGCTACCGGTCGTCTCGGCACTCGCAGGAGACTCTGTGACCGTTTCCGTGCGAGGGACGTTCAGCGCGGCTCGATCCATCGACCTGGCGTTCGTGGTCGATAATTCGATCATGGTGCCGAACATGCCGCTGGTGCGCTCGCACGCGTACGTCGGCCTCCCGAATGCACTGGCGCTTTCGAGCGTGAACGGCGATACCGTGCGCGTGTCGCTGTCCTCGGATACGCCGGCGTCCCTGCTCGACACCGTGCTGGTCGAACTCGCTTTCGACGTAAGACCGGACGTACCGGGCGGAGCGACGGCGCCGATCGAGTGGCTGCCGTTCCCGCATACGAGGGTCGCGGGGAGACTGGCCGAGGTCGTCAACGGACAGCTCACCGTGCTGGAGCCACCGATCCTCTATGGCGATGCGTCGGCTGATGGTTCGGTGACGGCGTTCGACGCGTCCCGGATCCTCCGCTACGTTGTCGCGCTCGATGAGACGATCGACCACGCGGCGGCCGACGTGACGGGCGATGGGGGCGTTTCCGGCTACGATGCGGCCTTGGTGTTGCGCAGGGCCGTCGACCCGGCCTACGTGTTCCCCGCCGAGGGCAGCGGCCTGCCAAAGCCGGCGGAGATGGCTGCTCGGCGCTTGAGGTGGGAGGCGAGAGACGAGGCCATGGTGCTGATAGTAGACGATCCGGAGGGCATCCGAGGCGTCGATTTGATCGTCTCGCTTGAAACCGACTCGCCGGTGTCGGTGCGCGGGTCGGAGTACCTCGCCTATAGTTCCGATGGCCGGACGCTTCGCGTATCGATGGCGCGACAGCTCGATGGTGGTACTGAGTTGCTCCGAGTCGAGGCTCGGGGCCCGATGCGCAGTGCGCCGGAGATCGTCAGCGTTCGCCTGAATGAAGGCCGGTTGCGCGTCGAGCATGAGCCGGTGCCGCGATATCTCGAACTTGGCGCCAACACGCCGAACCCGTTCAACCCGACTACCAAGATCGCGTTCGCCCTGCCAACGGCCGGCGACGTCCGACTCGTGGTGTACACAACCGCCGGGCAGGTCGTGCGTGTGCTGTTCGATGGGGCCGCTCCGATGGGATACCACTCGGTGGCCTGGGACGGGCGCGACGCAAGAGGGCGGGCGGTTGCCTCCGGCGCCTACGTCTACCGCCTCGTGAGCGACGGGAAGTCCTTGACGCGGAAGATGTTGCTGGTCAGATAGCCGCGTCGGACACTACACGCACCATCGCGGAGCTATCTGATCGGCCTCGTCTGCGGTGATCAGCCAGTCCAGCAACGCCGACTTCATCTCGGCTACGACATCGGCGCGGCTTGGGTCCGAGGCCAGGTTGTGCATTTCGCCCGGGTCGTCGCAGAGGTCGAACAACTCCTCGCCGTGGCCGACGTAGTAGACGTACTTCCAGCGATGAGAGCGTACCATTTTCGCGTCGGGGTGCTCGATTCCGCCGACGCCCTCGCCCTTCGCGTACTGGAAATCCATCTTGCCGCCTGTGATGACCTCAGGGATGACGTTCTCGCCGAAGACGTACTTTCTGGGTTCATACGGCGAGCCGATCCGACCGTCCGAGACCAACGAAGCAAGGCTCCTTCCCTGGTTCGAGCCAGGAACGGGCACGCCGGTCAGTTCGAACAGCGTGCTGAGCACGTCCGTCGTCTCGACGAGGTCGGAGTAGTCGCGCGGTGTTACCACGCCGGGCAAGCGCACCATCAGCGGCACGCGGATCGCGCCTTCGTAGAACGCGTTCTTCCCGTTGATGCCGTGCTCCATCATGAAATCGCCGTGGTCGCTGCAGAATACGACCAGCGTATTCTCCGACAGGCCCGCCTCGTCGAGCGCCGCGAGAGTCAGGCCGACCTCGTGGTCGATCTGGCTCACGGCCGCATAGTACGCCCGGTACATCCATTGGAGCAGTTCGCCGGTCACTCGGAAGCTGGGTTCGTCGTTTCGCAGCGCGAGCTTCTGGACCGGCAGGGGCAGACCTTCGATGTGCTCGATGCCGACCTGTTCGGCGTGCGGTATCGTGCAGTCGTCGTACATGTGCGCCCATGGCTCAGGGATCTCGAACGGCGCGTGTGGCCGCCAGTACGACGAGAAGATGAAGAACGGTTCCTCCGACCCGGCATATTCGGCCAGCATGCATCGGGTTTGCTCGCCGCACCATGTCGTCTCATGGTACTCGACCGGTATCTCCGCGACGAAAGGGTTCGCGCCTTCCGCGGCGGGCTTGCATGCGCGGTACGAGCCCGCGAACCGGGGAGCGACCGACCGTAGCCACGCGACGTAATCCGAGTCGTCGTCGGTGGGTCCTGCGTCGTGGATCAACCCCGAATCGAATCCCGTTGAGAGAGCGAAATCTCGGCTCGGTGGCCAATAGTGCAGCTTGCCCACGAATCCCGTGCGGTAGCCGGCGTCGCGCAGGTACCCCTGCATGAGTCGCTCGCCTGCGTCGAGCGGCGTGTAGTTGACCCGGTTCCTGTGGGAGTGCGGGTACCTGCCCGTGAAAAACGTCTGCCGCGACGGCACGCAGACGGGCGCCTGAACGATACATGAATGGAAGTTGGCCGATTCGGTGGCCAACGCGTCCATGTACGGCGTGCGGATCGCATCGTTGCCGTTGGTGCCGACGCAATCGTACCGCTGCTGGTCGGTCATGATGAACAGGATGTTCGGCGTCTCGGATTGCGGCATCGGGGTCTCTCGTACGTTCGGGGGCGGATGTTGCGCAACGACGAAGAGATAACGCCGGACGAGGTCTGTAGTCAAGGTGAGGGCGGTGGACGGTCCCTTGGCAGCCTTCCACCGCCCCTGTCCGGTTCCGTCGCGATCGCGAACGGTCCCGGTGCGATCACCATCCCAGGATGCGGACGTCGCCGACCGGGTTGATGCCACCGAAGATGCACCAGATGCTGTCGTCGCAGGGCAGCCTGCTCCCGCCGACTACGAACAGGCGTCCGTCGACCGCCGCGCCCCCGGGGTCCCACCGTCCCGATTCGAGCGGCGGCCCTTCCGACCACGAGTCGGTCGTGGGGTCGTATACCGACAGGTCGTTCGGGCCGGTGCCGCCGTAGTCGCCCAGCACGTATAGCCTTCCGCCGATTGCCGCGGCGACCGGAACTCGGAGGTGGCCGTGGGGCATCGGTGTGCCGCTCGACCACGCATTGGTTCGCATGTTGAAGACGTCGAGAGAATCCGTGCCGCCCCCGACGACGAATATCTGGCTGCCGATCCGCGCCCCGACGGACTGTCCCCTCGACGTGGGGAGCGGCGGCCCGGTCGTCCAGCTCGAAGTGCGCGGGTCGAATATCTCCGATGGCGCCGTGCTGCCGGATGCGGTCGAGCCGCCGATGGCGTAGAGCTTGCCGCCGGCTTCGACCGCCGCGAGGCCGAATCGAGGTGTGGGCATTGGCGGCCCGGCGCTCCACGTGCCCGGCCCCGGGTCGAACATCTCGAGTGTCGGCAGGGGTGTACCGTCCGTATCCTGGCCTCCGACGACGTAGAGCAATCCGTCGACCGCCGCGGCGGCCGCGGCGTATCTCGGCGTAGGCATGGGTGGGCCGGTGACCCAGCTAAACCATTCCGGGACGTACACTTCGAGGTTGTCCAGCGCGTCCGGCTTCGCGTAGCCACCCGCCACGTACAACCAGCCGTCCAGCGCCGCTGCCGCTGGGAAGTTCCTCGCCGTCGGTAGTTGCGCTGCCGGCGACCACGTGTGCGGCAACTCGATCGGAGTCACTTCCGATTTCACGCCGAATCGGACGCTGCAATGGCTCTCATTGGCGTCGTTGTCGGTGACCGATACTGCGACGGTGTAGACCCCGGTCTCGTCGTACGAGTGGGTCTCGGTCGGCGACCCGTTCGTTAGCGCCGTGCCGTCGCCGAAATCCCATGCGTAGCTCGCCACTGTACCCGGCTCGATTCCGGCGGGGTTCGGGTCGCTCGCATCGGCCCTGAACGTATGCGGCATCCCGACCAGCAGGCTGGTCGTTGGGTCCTCAAGAACTACGATGGGCGCGTTGCCGGGGTCGTTCGGCCCGCGCACCTCGTGGCCGACGTAGTCCGAGCCTTCCTCGTCGGCGGGGTTGTTCATCAAGTGATTCTCTTTGCTGGAACACGACAGCATGCATGCAGCGATGCACGCGCACGACAGAACTACGAATCTTGCTTGCACGACGCACCTCCTTCACGGCCAGATCGATAGAGCGATGCCGAAGCTGACAAACGCCACGGAGGCCCCGTAGGCTACGTTGCGACGGAGTAGCGCCGAGTCGCCACGAGACTCCGCCTCGGCGTGCGCTTGCCTCCACTGTCTCACGTCGTTGGATGTGTAGGCATCGAGGTAGCTCCGGAACGCCTCGTCGCGCTCGTCCCATGCCGTGCGAGCGTCTCGGTCGTACTCGTAGCCGAGGCCCGCCGCGGCCAGGCCGAGGATGATCGACACCCAGCGAACGTTGCTGCGCATCCCGCCGCTCTCGTCCGATTCGTCCGTCCGCGCGGCTCTGTTCCACCGTTCGGTCCCCACTGCGAGGGCAGAGCGAACGTGCGCGGGTCGGAGCAAGCCCGACGGCGGCGCAAGGATGCTCGTGGGTTGATACGCGAGCGCCAACAACGTGGGGCGCTCGTCTCTGAGGGGTATGGTGGTGCGTCCAGTGGCTTGCCTCTCGGCCATGCCGGCGTCGGCGGACGCGTGCGCCAACAACAGCGATAGGGCCAGAAGCGCTTGAACATGGAGTCTGCCGGCGCGCAACATCGGAGTCCCTCCTTGTTGCATCGGGTTCGGCCCGTGCAGGGGCGGCTGGTCTTCTATTCCAGCGAGTCGCACGTTGCACTGCATAGAACATATCGCATGCCGATTACACCACGATTACCGTAGGATGACATGAGCATGACCGTATGATGAAGGATTCGCAATGTGTCCGGAACCGTCCACCGGTTCGTGTCGGTCCGCTGTGATTCGGTCCCGCCGCGCACCCGTTGACCCAGCAGCGGCTTCTGCCTTTCGTACCAGGCGAATGCCCCGTCGACGCCACGCAGACGTTCGTGGTACGCCCTCGGAGCACACATGCCTCGGAGCACGTGAGCCGATGATTCTCTCGCTGAGCGGATTCTTGTTCGAAGACAACTACGAGACTCAGTCGCTGCCGTTGGGTGATTTCTGCGAGCTTGCCTCGTCGGCGGGGTGTGGCGCGGTTGAGTTACGCGACACGCAGGTGTCTCTTGCGTCCTCGGCCGCGGGGAGACGCGACGTGCTCCGAACCGTCGACGATGCCGGGCTGTTCGTTAGCTGCCTGACCGCCCGCGGAATGCCGAGCCACGGCGTTGAGCGCGACGCGTTCTTTCGCCGGTATCTCGACCTCTGCACCGATCTGGACTGCTCGCTGCTCAAGATCTCCAGCGACACCGGTTGGCTCCACGACGCCGCCGAGACGGCTCTCGACGCCGGGGTACGCCTGGCGACCAACAACCACCTCGACTCGCCGCTCGAAACGGTTGGCGGTACGCGCGACTACTTCCGCGCGGTCGATCACGCCAACATGGGGCTGCTGTACGACTCGCAGCATCTCTACGTTGCCGGCGAAGACTACATGGCATGCCTGGAGGAGTTCGCCGACCGGACGTGGAACGTGCTCGTGCATTCGGTTCGTCGGGGACGCCCATCTGATGGCGAGACGAGACCCCGATTCGTCCGCGGCGGCGTAGCATGGTACCCGGCGCTCCCGGACGACCCAGCGGTGCAGGATTGGAGAGCCGTCATGGCTGCGCTCAGGCGACGCGGCTACGACGGTCTCATCACAGTGTTCGAGAGCGCATGGCCCATAGAGATGCGCCAGGACGTGGCGCGCCGCTCTGCTACCTACCTGGGCGCGCTCTGGGAGGACGTCGGATGATCGGCGCGTGCATCATCGGCATCTCGGGCTTCGGCGACGTGCACTACCGCGACCTCATGCGCGAAGTCGCCGGCGGACGCATGCGAGCCGTTGGCGCGACGGTCGTCAACCAGGCCGACGAGCCGGAGAAGTGCGATCGCCTGCGCGACGTGGGCTGCAAGTTGTTCGAGGATCACGTGGAGATGCTGGCCACGTGCGCCGGCGATGCCGACATCTGCTTCATCCCGGTCGGCCTGCCTTACCACGAACGGATGACGTGCGCGGCTCTCGATGCGGGGATGCACGTCTACGTCGAGAAACCCGCGGCGCCCACGGTCCAGGAAGTCGACCGGATGATTGCCGCCGAGGCGTCCGGCGAACGATTCGTGGCGGTTGGCTATCAGTACATGCACTCCGATGCTACGTGGCGAGTCAAACGTCTGTTGCTCGGCGGTGAACTCGGCGCGATCAAGAGCATCGCCAGCCGGAACGCGTCCGCCCGTCGGATGGACTACTACACGCGCAACGAATGGGCCGGTTGCGCTCGTCTCGGCGAGCAATGGGTGCTCGATTCCCCGTTCAACAATGCTAACGCGCACTACGTGAACCTGATGTGCTTCTGGGCGGGGAGCGAACTGGGATCATCCGCTGCGATATCGAGCGTCGAAGCGGAGCTGTACCGAGCCGGCCCCATCGAGAACGTTGACACCGTATGTTTCCGTGCTGTAACCGACCGTGGCATACGACTTCTGTACGCCGGCACCCATGCGTGCACGGGCAAGCGTGGCCCGGACGTAGCGGTTGTCTGTGAACGTGGCACGGTGCTGTGGGACGGGCAGACCGTGCGCGTCATGAGGCGGAACGGATCGGGCGAATCGTACGACGGGGGGGCGGGAGAGGACCTGCGGCGCGCGGTGATCTCGGACCGGCACGCGCGCGTGCACGATCCGGCGGCGCGAGTCTGCACGCTCGGCGTCGCCCGCGCTCAGACCGTCTGCGCCAACGGTGCGCACGAGTCGTCGGCTGTTAATGCGCTCGACGGGGGCTATCTTGCGACGAGCGACGAGAACGGCATCCCAGGTACGGCCGTCATCGGAGTAGAGGACGTCATCGACCAGGCGTTCGAGCAGGGCAAGCTGTTACGCGAGATGGGCGTACCCTGGGCGCGCGCGGGCCACGTCGTCGATATGACCGGATATTGCCGGTTCGACGGAGGCATGCTGGCGAGCGACTAAATACCGCTTCTCGCGCTTCAGTCCAGCGACAGCACCTGACATTCTCCCGGCGCCGATGGCACGACCAGGTCGTTGCCGTCAACCGACACTGTGACCGGATCGGTTGCTCCGCCGAAATCGGTCCGTCTGACCAGCACGTGGCTTCCCACGCGCACCCCCGAGACGACGGCGCCCTGCTCGGTCGGAACGTCGAACGTGATCGGCGTGCCGAGAGCCAGCCAGTCGCTGTACTCCAGCGACGCGTCGTAGACTTCCTGCACGAGAGCAATCTCGACGGCAAGCTCGTCGACGGGCGTCCACGAGTAGAGTATGTCGTGCCCGCGCATCAGCATGTGCCACAGCAGGTCTTGGTAGGCTTCGCGGCTCATCTGCGGCGGCGCGGAACTCTCGCCGGGCAGCGCGGTCGTATGCCAGTGGACGAACGTGGCGATGGGGATCCCGGCCGGGGTCGACTTCCCGGCATTGCTGGCGACGAGAAGCATGTTGTAGAACCAGCGATAGTCGTCGTCCGAGAACTCCGGATACGACGGGTGGATGTTGTGCCACGTGTAGACGACCGGCATTGCCATTGTGAAGCCAGACTCGAAGAAGTCGTTGTACCACGGGCGGTGCAGGTCGTTCTGGTCCTTCTTGTGTGGCAGGTCGGGCTGTTTGCCCTCGAAATAGTCGTACCAGTAGCGCCAGCCGTCGTTCGGATACACGGCGTAGTTCGTCACCAGCGCGTATGGGAAGCGTCGCAGGATCGGCCCGCTGTAGCACTCGCGCATCAGGCCCGCCCTGAGCTGCCGCATCGTCGCTTGGAACGACGAGAAATCGTCCAGGTTCGGCATGCTCTCGCGGCATCTCGCGCACCGTTTCGAATGCTCCCACGCACCGTTCCACTCGTGCGGACCGTCGATTTCCCAGTCCGCCGTGCAGATGCCGACGTAGACACCGGCTGCGTAGTACGCCTCGACGTATGCGGCGACGCGAGCGAGGATGACGGGCATCCGGTCCTCAAGCGCGAACGGGCATCCCATCTGACCGCCGAACGACTCGTCCCAGAACGGCTGTCCGTCGTCGTCGATATGCGCCGTGGCGTCGGTGCCGTCGTAGAAGCGATGCAGGATGCTGTTGGCGTCGACGGCGACCGTCAGGCCCAACTCCTCCTGCATGCGCCCGATGCGGATGCCCTCGGCGACGGTCGCGTCCTGACTCGCGCCGGAGGTCCAGTTGGTGATGACGCCCACGCCGCGCACCGCCAGCGCTTCGATGGTCGAGCGCGCCTCGTCGTCGGTGAGTGCGCTCAGGTTGCCGACGGCGTACTGGTAGACTAGCTCCCTGTCGTCGCGTTCGTTCGTGAGCGGCTCCAGCGTCTCCAGGACAATTCGTATCGGTTCGGGCAGGTTTTTAGGGCTCGACATCGGTGGGTTCTCCGCGGCGAAGACCGTTTGGCATGCAAGCAGTAGCGCCAATGGCCGTATGAAGCGTGTCATGGTTCGCACTTCCAAGGTGTGGGTGGACTCTCGCTCTCGACCCGAGAGCATACGGCCGACGGCGGTGTGTGGCAATAGTGGTGGGGGGGGTTACCGGTTCTCTGAAAGAAAGCGCTCCAGGCGCGGCTTCAGCGTTGCGGGCTTCTTCGTCCAGCACTCCCAGACGACGAACACGTCCCAGCCGAGCCTACGAAGCTGCCGCCGGTTCCGTTGGTCGCGCTTCTTGTTTTCCTCGAACTTGGGCTTCCAGTAGTCCTGCTTGGTTACGGGCAGGCGCTTGCACCGGTGCATGTGCCAGAAACAGCCGTGAACGAACACGATCTTGCGCAGCCGGGGGAACACCATGTCGGGCTTGCCGGGCAAGTCTTTCCTGTGCAGACGGTAGCGGTACCCCATCGAGTGGACGAGGCGCCGCACTTTCATCTCCGGCGTCGTGTCCTTGCCCCGGACTTTGGCCATCGCGGCGCTGCGCTGCTTCGGCGTGAGGTGGTCGATCATCACCGTTGGCCAGAGTGATCAGGCTACACAGAAACCCTAGCGAAAGACGGGTAGTGCCTGTGGAACGCAGCGTAGCTGCGTAACTTGACCTGTGTCCGTGGGCCAAGGCTATGCCCGAGCGCGGATTGCATCCTCTCAGGGGCGTCGCCGTCTGCAGGTAGCATCTGTTCGAGCAGGTATCGCTCTCTCACACTGAGCATCGGCACGTCTATCTCGACGGGCCCCTCCCACTGCAGGTTGGCGAACTCCCATCCCTCGACACGGCGCCTGGCGCTCTCCGCGTCATCGCGGCGACACACTATTCCCGTGACGCTCAGCATGGTCCGAGAGTCGCGGTAGAACGTGCTCTGGATTGGTTGGAAGGTCCTGTCACCCGTTGCCTGCAGCGCCACGGCCGCGGCGCTACGAACCATCTGCTGGACGAGATGCGGGAACTCGCGGCGAGAGAACATGGCGTCGCTGACGTTGCCCGGCAGCACTTCTTCGAAGACTTCGCCGACGAATTGCTCCCGTTCCCTGTTCAGTTCTG
>CAZSJP010000003.1:28250-30107 GCA_964606675.1 uncultured bacterium | reverse complement strand
GCCCATCAGACGCGCCATAACGGCGCCGGACGACATCTCGCCGTGGAAACGCATCGACAGCCTCAGCAGATGCCGATACATGTCGGTCCGGACATCGAAGACCAGCCGTCGGCCGGTGTACGTTACGACCAGCGTGTTTCCGAACGAGATCATCCCCTGCATAACGGGTATCGAGACGTGGCCCGCCATCAGCGGTATCAGTAGCTGCCATTCTCCGGCCGTGAGCACACGATCGATCAGTGCACGCATCACCAGAGGCGGGACAAGCCCGATGAGCGTCAGCAAGACGCTGATGCCGAGCGACACCGCCATGTAGGGATAGTACGGACGTATCAGGGGGAGAACCGTCTTGAAGTTCTCCATCGATTTCGATCTATCGAACTCTCGTTTCTTATTCACGTCAATCTCTCGCGCGCGTATTCCCGCGTCGGCTCGTCAGTCGCCAAATATCACGCTGAGCAGAGGGCGCCCAAACCACCGAACGCTCAGTGCCGTATGCGCGGTGCAACTCGTCCACGCTTCAGCCGAGCCCGAGATCGATCCGACCAGCGCACGACGGGCGTTCTCATGCAACGTCATGTCGGGCCGACACACGCGACCTCGCGTGCCGACACGTCCGCCGAGAGACGCCCGAGCGCATCCAGGGCGCTGGGGCGGTCCGGGAATATGCCGAAGACGGATGACCCACTTCCGCTCATCAGTGCAGTGGTCGCGCCCGCCTCGATGAGACAGAGACGAAGCCGGCCGACTTCGGGATGCTCGTGTTCGACGGGCGCCTGGAATGTGTTGTCGAGCCGGCCGCAGAACTCGGCCAGCCCCATCGCGCCATCAGCTAATGCTCTCACTCGACTTCTGTATTCGGACGACTCGCCGTAGGGCGCTCTCAGCAGGTCGTACGCCCATGCTGTGTTCACGTGGACAGCCGGGAATGCTACGACCATCGCGAGGTTTTCCCGCGCGCCCAGAGGCCTGACGCGTTCGCCTCGCCCCTCGACGACCGCCGTGCCGCATCGCCAGAAGAAGGGCACGTCGGAGCCAATGGTGCTACATATCTCCAGCCATTCGCCGACGTCGTGTTCATCGCCCCAGAGCGTTTTCAGCGCCCGCAGTACGGCTGCCGCGTCGGAGCTACCTCCACCGAGCCCGGCGCCCACGGGTATGCGTTTGTCGAGATGAATCGACACTCCGGCATCGACCCCGAACCGTTGGCGCGCAACGTCGGCCGCCCGCCAGATGAGATTCCTCGGACCATTCGGCAGACCGGGGTCCGAACAGGTCAGTTCAATGTCCCGACCCGCAAGCTCTACAGTTACCTCGTCGTACCACGAAACCGCCTGGAATACCGACAGTATGTCGTGGTAGCCGTCGGCGCGCTTGCCGAGTACCGACAACCCGAGATTCACCTTGGCGGGAGCCTGTAGCTTCAGTCTATCTGCCATCGCGCCGGGCTGCTACTCCACAACGAAAGACTGCCACTGCGACTTCGAGCCGACGAAAGAGACCTGTTCCGGCCTGGGCAGGCCGGTGTCTTTGCCGGAACACCGTCTAGGGTCGTGCACGCACTCGCAAGGCGCGTTCGCCGGCTCGGTGCCGGACCCCTGGAAGTCGACACGCCATCTGTATACCCCGGGTGTCAGAGAGTCCTTGTACACCTGGCCCCCGGTGTTCTTGCCATACGTCACGAACGCGTGCCTCTCGGGCGTGTAGTACTCCATCGTGAGGCGGGGACTGATCCACGCTGGGACGGCGTTGGATCCGAGCCCCTCGTCGACGTGGATCACGAAGCTCTTCACTCCGTACCCGGAGACCAGCAGGCCAAACTCGAACAACGGAATAGCTTTGGCCACGACGGCCCCC
>CAZSJP010000003.1:0-28240 GCA_964606675.1 uncultured bacterium | reverse complement strand
GCTGTGGAGCACGGGTTTCTCCAACAGCCTGAACCCCAACGTGTCGCTCCGTGCGCTCCGGTTGCTGTCCGAGTCGTACGCGAAAAGAACGTAGTAATACGTGCGCCTGATCTGCACGTCGAGATCGACAAAATGGGCATCGCCGCCGCGGTTCGCTTGTTGCTCTCGCGTAAGTAGCACTGTTTCATAGTACTTGTCTATAAGATCGGTGCTGGCACGCCGATGGATGATGTAACCGACGAGATCCGGATCGTTCCCGACGATCCACTTCAGGTGAATCGCCTCGTCATACGGGCTTGCGCCGATCCCACCGACCAGGCCGGTCGAATCGGCCGCGGGGCATACCCAACTCGGCCGCTCGAGGGGAATGGGCGCTGGGCCGCTTGCGCAATCCATGCCGGTCGCGACGAACGCCACGGCCAGGAGTCCGAGGGCTGCTCTAGCGATGGTAGCGTAGGCTGACACGATGCGTTGATCCCAACGGGTGACGCTGCAGGGCGTAGTCGACGTGGACCCCTTGCCACGCGAGGCCCGCGCCGAGGTCCAGTCTGCTGGTGACGGCGTTTCTGCCAGTTCGCAAATATAGTGTTTCTAGCATGTTATACTCAAGGCCCCACGACATTCCTTCTCCGTGGCCCGCAACGGCCATCAAGAGAGACCCTTTGGCGATCGGGAGCGGCTGCTCATAGGAGACTCCGTAGGGCAACGCCATTTCCTCCTCGTCCTCGTGCTTCGTCGGCGTATCCCACGTCATGCGCGTCCCGCCTGCGTTTGCCAGGACGATCCCGAACGCGGCCGCACCAAGATACTGGCTATCCATGGCGCGGCCCAGGTCGAATCGAAACTGCGATCCGACGTCGATCCCGATGCCGGATGCCGACGCGCTATCTCCGGCGCTGATCGTGAGGTACTTCACGGTGACCCCGACCGGCGCCGTCATTTGGAGAGTCAGGTACTGCCATCCCAGGTCGAGCGTTATCTCGTTGCGTCGGGCTACCGTCAGATAGTACCCGTTCTGCGAGAATGCGAAATGACCCGACGCTCCGGTGCGCGCGTGGACCTGCCGTTCGCCCGGCGTCTGGAATCCATCGAGCGACGGATAGTATGGGATGTCGTCCACTCCGAGCCTCACCCAGGCCGCGCCGATGGACAAAGCCGAACCCGCTACCGGAGTCGCGGCGGCGAACATGTGATAGCTCCCGAGGCCTTGATACAGCTTTGAGTATGACGCGCCGGCATCGATGCCCGTGAGCATCCCAAGGCCACCCGGATTCCAGTGAAATGCCGTTGCATCGTGCACCACCGCTATGGTCGCCTGGCCGAACGCGGCTTCGGCGGCGCTTACGGGCAATTGCCGAAAGGCGTCCGAATCGCTCGTCGCCGCCCCGCGCGCGGACGACGCGAGCAGCACCGTGGCGGCCAGAACGCTCGACATCGTGCTGGTAGATCTGGCGCTCATTCGGTCTTCACCATCTTGAAGGTCTCTGTCTGGTCTCGTCCGTCCTCGCTATGGACCTCGACGATGCCGAAGTAGACTCCGTTGGGCAAGGGCCGGCCGCCGCCATCCAGACCCATCCAGCGCAGCTCGTGGTACGACCACCCGACGATCTCGTTCTGATTACGGTCTTTCAGATATCCCTCGGGGTCGATGTGCGGCGCTCGGTCGGCGCCCGGATAGAGCTGTGTTAGGTCGTAGTTGCTGAATCGCACGACGAGCCGTCCGGCTATGTCGTAGATGCTGAACTGAACCTTGAGAACCTGCCTGGTGAAATCCCACGCCAGCACGGTGCCATCGGCCCCGAAGGGGTTCGGGAACGTTCCGTGGAACATTAGCAGATCTTCGCCGGCGCCGGCGATGCGGAAGCGGACAACTCGCTCAGTTCGGTTTCCCGCCACGTCGTGCACCGCCAGCCGCAGCACGTAAGGCGCCTCGCGGGGCATCAAGTCGGGCGGAACGATCATAACCGGCATGGCAGCGGTCGGTTCGCCTTGGGTCGGCACGATGACGTTGGTGGCCGGCAATGCCATCGTGTCGATCCATGCCTCGATGTCGCCCGGCGCCGTGCCGATACCGTTCCTGTCCTCGATCAGTGCCAGGAACCTGGTGCCCGGACCCACGTACGATTCGTCGCTGAAGTGCTGACCCGCCGCCGTAAGCTCGACCGTGGGCGGCGTCCTGTCGTCGACCTTCAGAGGAGCATAGGTGCCCTCGAGCGCGACGCCTGCGCTCACCCACGAGGTATCTGGCGCCCACTCGTGCGCGGCATCGGGAAGCACTTCCCATTGTCCGTGGTCCGGGTTCCATCGGGCGAGTCGAAATCTGTCGCCGACCATCGCTTCGCGCTGCGACGAATCGGGCGAGTCCATCGTGAACTTCAGGATCACCGGGCGATCTGTGGCGGGCTGCATCCACTCGGTCCATTCCATCCGGGCAGCCACGGACGACAGCACCTCGATATCCGGTTGGCTGGCCGCTCCCGGAGCCGGCAAGGAAACGAGCCGGACGAGTCCCTTGCCGGTCATCCCGCCCTGCGTCACGGACATCGTGTAGCCGCCGGCGACGCGAATCGAAGGCGATATCCCCGAGACATCGGGATCGTACGCGGCTATGTTGCGCGGAATTGTGAACCAGGCGGAATCGGCGTTCCCAACACTGCCCGACTCCCGCAGCGTCACCAGCACGCGATGAGGCGGATCTTGCCCCAGAACAACAGTATCGGGAAGTGCGATCGTTACGCGGGCGGCTGTCCGAACGGGTGATGCAGCGGTTTCGTCGGCGGCTTCGCCACGCGTCGGCTTCTGAAGAATGGTCCCAGCATTGTCCTCGGACCTCCCGCCGATGCTCCCGGCAAGCGGGCGGGTCGCCTCATCGTCGAGCGCCACCATGCCGCTCTCGTCGTCAAGCCAGGCCGTGACGACAAGAGAGTCGGACAGAGCCGATCCGTAGTTGTGCAGCGTTACATCCAACTTGGCTGAGATGTCGCCGACGAGAGCAATCGAGTCTATTGCCACGCGGCTCGTACGGTTAGGGTAGACCAGAAACGGGGCCGGTGGCCAGGTGGTCACCTCGCCGATCTTGTCCACAACGCTTATGACGATACGAACTTTGGCCTCGGGGTCCGCCGTCGAAAACCCCGCCAAGTTGAGATGTCGGACCGTCCGGTATCGATCTGGCGCACCGTCCACGGCCATTTCCACGCTGTCAATGCTCCCTGCGGCGTCCAGTATCGCCACACAGGTAACTGTCTCCACCCCATCGGCATCCATCGCGGTAGCGCCGACGCGGATCGAATCCCGCGCGGGCATATCGACGAGGATATCCTCGACAAGCGACTCTTCCATCGCCAATCGCGTCGAGCCGGCCCAATCGCGACCGTCCGGGCCATTTGCGGACACGTATGCGTTGAAGATCAGACTACGGTCGTCCGAGTCGGACGGTAGCTGCACCGGACCGGGCACCTGGAACGACCCGTTGACGACTGGCACCGCCGCATCCTCGAAGAGGAGGTGGCGCAGTTCGTCGTACAGCCTGACACGGGCGGTGCCGCTTACCGATGACCCGGCGGGCAAAGATCCCGATAGCTCCACGGTGCCGCCTCTGATGGGCGTGCGCGGCACCGCCGTCAGGACTACATCGGGCGACGGCGGATCCACGCGGAGGGCCGGATCGCCGATGAGGTTGAACTCGTGAACCATCGCGTGGACGTATGTTTGCTCATCGCTCATACCGCCGAACCGCAACGCGTAGTCGGCTTTGCCGGCCGCCACGATGTACCCGAGTGTGCGCGCTTCGCCTCCCGGCGGGAGGCCGAGCCTGAGGAGAGACTGCGTCAGGTAGAAGTCGTTGTAGAGCCAGCCGGTGCCGGTAGCACCGAACCATGCCGCCGCGCCATTCGGGGCGAGCACCATCTCTTCAGCGAGCGACTCAACACCCGGCACGTCGTACGCTCCCGTGAAGCACGTCATGCTCAGGAATATGCCGGTGCGGCCGGCGTTCTGCATCATCTCGGCATCGCCGAACCTCAGCAATTCGTCCACGGTCCACACCTTGCCGCCGGCGTGGCCGATGAAAATCGTCCACATCGACCCCTGGTCGAGTAGCGGCACGATCTCCGTTCGGCTTCCGTAGAAAGCGTCCACAGGGACGGTGACGTTGTTGTAGAGCTTGGCAATCTCGTACCAGGCCGGAACTTCATTGATCAACTCTTCGCACTGGACGACGAACAGGTCTCTCTGGCCCGAAACCATCGTGATCGAATTGCGCCACGGTGTCAGGTCCGGGCTTTGCTCGAAGCGAATCGTCTTTCGGATTGCGATGCCTAGTTGCGTGCCGTTCGTGGCCGGTATCCGCCCGATGAAGATGTCCGGAAGGCCGTCATCATCTGACATCACGCTGAACCCGTAGTCCGATCCGGTAGCACCCCAACCCAGCACCGACACCTGTGGAACGGGCAATAGCGCCGATCCGCTGAATATCCATCGTCCGCGAAACTCCCCGCCCGGCCCGGTGAACTTGTCGACGGCGTCGCCGACCATCACGACGTACAGCGGCGGCTCGTCCCAGTTTTCGTAGGCATATCGGAGGAACTCGTATATCGCCGACGCCGTCGGATAGCCGTCGTCGAACTCGTCGTATATCTGCTGAACGTCGACAACACTGACCCCATAGCCGCCACCTTCGGGCGACCTGCGGTAATCTGCCAGCGTCGCGACGGTGTCGACAAGAAGCGGGTGAGCGACGATCAGGTACTCGCCCCGGCGGCTTGTCTCCCGCAACGGCAGTTGCCAGGGCATCGCGACCTCGACCTCTTCCGGCGTGAGCATTCGCTCCTCGGTCAGCGCGATGTACAGCGGGTCTTGGGTGCCGAGCGAATCGCGGAAGCGCACCTCGTAACCTTCGGCGCCAAGAGCCGCGGACGCAGGGGTAAGACCTACGTCGAAGTTCGTCAACATGCTCTGACCGACTTTGTACACCTTGATGTCCGGCGAAGTGAAACCCGTCACCGTGAAGTCTATGTGGCCACGCTCGATCTGCTTGGGGCGTCTGAAGATGAGGGTGTTTTCGTCCGTATGATAGTAGCGCTCGTACGTGACGTCGAACCAGTTGAGGAGCATATAGTCTATGATCTTCCCGGTGCCGTCGGCCTTCGTCTGGTAGCTCAGCGTGACCTCAAGCGCATTGGTGCCCGGCGCGACGCCAACCAGCAACGGGTCGGTGTCAACTCTGGTGTGGATCAGCTTGGCGTCGGTCCCCGAGAACTCGCCATTGGTCGCCACAGCCGAGGCTTCGAGGTTTGCATCGCCGAACTTGTATTCCAGCTCGTGTTCTCCCGCCGAGGCGCCGCGCGCTACGATCTCGAACGACGGCCCCGCCTGCGCATTCGGTACCGGGTGTGGCAAGTCGACTTCGAACGACTGCGTCACTCCCGATCGCACCTGTTTCCAGAAGTAACGGTCCGCGAATCTGCTCAGCGCCTTCTCGAGATGAGCATAGCGAAGATCCTTCTCCGCGTGCACGGTGTGCCTGTACTTGTGCGCCGGGAATATCTCTACCGTATCGGTCTCTGCGGCCGCAGATTCCTCAGCGAACCGGAGGCCGGGCCGGTCACCCCACGAGAGCCAGTAGACGCCCGTCTCCACGAACGGATCTGAGTACGAATCGGGCGCGACGGACATGTATCGTTGCGTGTTCGGCTTCGCGTAGAACTCGATAGCCATTGTCTCATCGAACCCGCGACCCTCTCCATCGATGTGAATCGGCACCTCATGGCCACGGTGTTCCAGTCTGAATGTGCCGGGATCTACCGCCCTGAAATCCAAACTATCGGGCTCGCCCCATTTCAGGAGATCCGATCCGGTAACGCGATACATACCTTCGTATGCGATGTAGAGCCGCACTCTCGGGCCGCTCCACGACGTCTGACGGGACGCGACGCGTCTCGCGCGTCTCGTCCGCGGCCGGCGAAACGCATCTATCGATTCACTATTGATTGCCGACGCGGCCGGATGGGCGGCGCGCGTTCGGCCGAGCCTGCCTTGAGCGATACGGTCGGTCGCTGGCGGCTCTGTGAATCGCACGGCGATGGAAAGCCGTTTGGCCCACGTCACCAGGTTGCCGCTCGCACGAACGGGTCGGATCACAAGCCTGGCAAGGCGAACGTCGCGGGCGGTTCCCACGATGCTGACTGAGATGGTCTCGGTCGGTGACCGAACCAGCGCCGCCGGCCTTGGCGCGGGCACTATCGGGTCGCCAACCGGAATGTCGGCGCGTCCCATGGCGACGATGGCGCCGACCCGTGCGGCGGTGTCGACCCGCGCGATGACGGCTGCACGAACGCTGCCGGAGGGAGGAACAACCAGGGGAACAACTACGTAGGGGACCTCGGGGGAACCGGGATCGGCGGTCGTCGGCCAACCGTCTACACTCAGGCGAACGTGCTGCGCTCCGTCTTCCACAACGGTATCGACCTCGAGCGACACGGTCACTTCGATGTCTACGCCACCCACGTCGGACCGCACCATGTCGATGCCGGCGCCACTGGGTCCGGCCACTGCTACCACCGCACAGACAACAGCCGCACGGAAGGCCCGGCGGAGCTTCCGCGGTATCCGGAATGCGCAATGGTGGTTCTTGTCTGTCACGTACCTGCAGTCCATTCACTTACCGGCGGCAGACATCCTGTGGCCAGCGTTCCTCGTCCAAGCGACGTCGATCGGCGCCCTTCTTGGACACCGACTTCCCCAACAGAGTTCCTCGCGGGAGCAACCTCGGGCATCACGACCACGCCTGTCGATGGCCCAGGTTCTGCAGCAGTTTCGCGCGGAGACCGTCCGGTGTCATGTTGCGCTGCAATTCGCCGCCCAGCGCCACCGAAATCGCACTGGTCTCTTCAGACACGACGACGACCAACGCATCGGACTCTTCGGACATACCAATCGCAGCCCGATGTCTGGTTCCGAGACCCGGGTCCACGTCGTTCTCGGTAAGCGGCAGTATGCATTTGGCCGCCTCAAGCTGGTTGCCGTATATCACGACACCGCCGTCATGGAGCGGGCTCTTGGTGTTGAAGATGGTAACCAGTAACGCAGCGGATACGTCTGCACGCATCTGAACGCCGGTGTCGGCGATCGCGCCCAGCCTCGCATCACGCGTCATCACGATGAGCGCGCCCGTGCCCTGTCCAGAGAGCACCCTCGTCGCTGTAACGACCTCGTCGATTGCCTGGTCGGGCGCTTCGGACAGGAACGGACGCATGAGCCGATTCTGGCCGAGGTAGAAGAGCATCCGTCGCAACTCTGTCTGGAACACTATCACCAGCCCGATGAGCCATATCGTCTTGACTTGCGTTAGCAGCCAGTTCACGCCGACCATCTCCGAGCGTTCGGCGAAGATCGCTACGCCGAACAGCACGATCAGCCCGACAACCATCGGGGCCGATCTCGTGCCTCTCAAGAGCGTGAGGCTCTTGTAGAACACGATGGTCATCAGCGCGATGTCCAGCAGGTCGGCTACCGTGACATCGATGAACCCGATGCGAAACAAGGAAAACGTGGCGTGTCCCCCCGCGAAAAGAGTGCCGTAAGTCTAATCAGACTCGGGCATTGCGCTCGCTATCCGTCGGATCGGGCTGCGCCCCATCAGTACCGTCGGTAGTGTGCTCGTCGCCGTCCGACTTCTCGTCGTCGCTCTGCTCCGCCTCTGCCGTCGGCTCGGTGGCGGGCGATGTGGCTGGCTCGCCATTCGTCGGATCGGTTTGCATCTCATCCGTACCATCGGCAACATGCTCGTCGCCATCCGGCTTCTCGTCGTCGTCGCTCTGCTCTACCTCTGCCGTCGGCTCGGTGGCGGGCGATGCGTCCTTCGTCTCCGGCGCGACCGGCTCGGGCGCGCTCGTCGTGGGTCTTGCATCGTCGGTCGGTTTGGCCGCTCTGCCATAGGTCGGTGTCCCGACCACGGTAACGTCTGCGCCTGACGCCGGGACTTGCGACGATGGCAGTGAACTGATGCGCACCGTCTTGGTCTTGCGGCCATACTTCGCGCGTGGAGCCGCTTCCGGCTCCGGCTTGGGAGGTGGTCTTGACATCGGTCTCGGAGCTGGTTCCGGCTCCTGCGCAGTCTCGGGTTCTGGCGTGCTTTCGGGTTCAGGTGTGGGAGTGGGTTCCGGCTCCACGGGCGGCAGTTCGTCCACGGACGGAACCGCGTCAGCCGCGACGTCCGCTTCGGCGCGGTCGCTGGCCGCGGTTTCCTCTGCTGGCGGTGGCGCCTGGGGAACGACCTTTTCTCGTGCTACAGGCGTTTGGGCCTTCAACGAAGCGTCGTCATCGCGCCCGGCTTTCTCGCTCTCGGCCGAGGAATCCACGCGCGAACCAGAGCGCCGCGCCCCTCCACGACCACCCCCGCGACGACGCCCCGAACGCGAGTCGCGGCCGCCATCGGCCGCTTCGTCTCGCTTCTCGATACCTCGTTCGACGACGATCGGGCGAGAGTCTTCGGTCGGCTCGTCGGTGGGCCCTTCATGCGCACCGTCGTCCGCAGGCGTGCTCCGCTGGATGATATCGTCGATCTGGTGCCGATCGAGCGCTTCAAGGGCGAGTAGCGCCTCGGAGAGCTGGCGAAGAGCGTCGCGTCGTTCTGCTAGAAGGCTTCGCGCCCGTTCGAGCGCTTCGGTTACCGTACGGTAGATCTCGTCGTCGACGACGTTCAGCGTCCGCTCGCTCAGAGTGCGAGAATGCACGAGGTCGCGGCCGATGAATATCTCTTCGTCGTTTCGGCCAACGGCTATCGGACCGAGCTTATCGCTCATTCCCCACTCGCACACCATGCGCCGCGCCAGTTCGGAAGCCGCTTGCAGGTCGTTCGCCGCGCCGCTGGTCATGTCGCCGAACACGATCTGTTCGGCTGCTCGGCCGCCGAGGATGCTCACCAGCTTCGCGATGCACCATTCTCTGGAGACGGTGTGCCGTTCATCGTCGGGCAGGTAGGACGTCAGCCCCAGAGCCCGTCCGCGCGGCACTATGGTGCACTTGTGCACGGGGTCGGCGCCTGGCATCAGCGCCGCTACCAGAGCGTGGCCGGCCTCATGGGCGGCTGTCAGCCTCCGTTCCCTGTCGGACATGACCAGACTTCGCCGCTCCATGCCCCACATGATCTTCTCTTTGGCGCGTTCGAACTCGCCCATACCGATGTCCGAGCGGCTCTGCCTTGCCGCCAACAACGCCGCTTCGTTCACCATGTTCTTGAGATCGGCGCCTGAAAGCCCGGGCGTACCACGCGCCAACTCGCCCAAGTCGACACCCGATGCCATCGGAATGTCGCTCGTATGAATGGCCAGTATTCCCTCTCGGCCGCGGGCATCGGGCATGTCGATGGTAACGTGGCGGTCGAACCTACCGGGTCGCAACAGAGCCGGGTCGAGGACGTCGGGCCTGTTCGTGGCCGCGATCAGAATGACAGTCGATGCCGAACTGCCGAATCCGTCCATCTCGACCAGGAGCTGATTCAGTGTCTGTTCGCGCTCGTCGTGTCCGCCTCCGAGGCCAGCGCCGCGATGACGGCCGACCGCGTCGATTTCATCGACGAAGATGATACACGGCGCGCGCTGCTTGGCCTTCTCGAACAGGTCCCGCACGCGAGATGCGCCGACGCCCACGAACATCTCGACGAAATCGGAGCCGCTCATGCTGAAAAACGGCACCACGGCCTCGCCGGCGACCGCTCGGGCGAGGTGCGTCTTGCCGGTTCCAGGGGGGCCCACCAGCAGGACGCCACGGGGAATCTTGCCGCCCAGCCGCTGGAACTTGTCCGGCTCCTTCAGGAACTCCACTATCTCGCGAAGCTCCTCCTTGGCCTCTTCCACACCGGCAACTTCGGTAAGAGTGATCGCCGGCAAATCATGGTCGACTTCCTTCGCGCGGCTCTTCCCGAACGAGAATAGTCCGCCCTGAGACCCACCCTGCCCCTGCCGAAACAGCAGAGCGACGACCAAGAGAATCGCGATGTATGGCAGCGCGCTTAACGCGGTCTTCCACGTGCTCTGAGCACTCCGGAACTCGACCGCGATCCCGCGCGCAATCCATGCGTCGACCGTCTCCGGCGAAATCTCGAGCGAACCGATGCCCACTTCCTTCCGCGCAGGACGCCCGTCCTCGGGGTTCGAGACGAGCACCTCCAGGCGATCGTCTATCACCGTGATCTTCTCGACCTTGTTGGTGGTGGCCGGGTCGCTCCCGAGGTATGAGGCCCTGAGTTCGCTGTACGTGATGGACTCGCGCCCTCGCTTCTGCTCGACTATGCGCCATAGCACGACCGTCAGCAGCGCTGCGATTGCGACGATAGTGATGGTGCGACCCATACCCCATCTTCTCGGCGACAGGATTCGCGATCTTGACTTGCGCCCGCGGCCGCCGCGCCGTGGACGTCGTTTCCGGCCGCCGGGCGGCAACTGTCGCCCGCCTTTCCCCGGAGAAGGCGTCGTCGGTTTCCCCTGCGGCCCGCGCTGCTGCTGCGGCGCGCGGGGAGCATTTTGCTGCCGACCGTCGGCCGGCTTCCGCGGACGCCTTCGTCTGCGCTTCGCCTGACCCGGTCGACCGGGTCCTGAATCGCCACTGTTCGCGGTGCGCGGATTGTTCTTCCTATCTCGATCCATATCGTTCCGTATGACCTTCCAAGTTATTCCGTGGCCACAAAGCCGACATATGGCAAATTGCGCCACTTCCCTCCGTCATCGAGCCCGTAGCCGACCACAAACAGATCGTCGATGTCGAAACCGACGTAGTCTGCCCGAACGTTCGTGCCGGGCTTCTGCAGCAGGGCCGCCGACCGCACGCTGCGCGCTCCGTTGTTCTGAAGCTCCGCAACTATGGCCGCAAATGTCCGCCCCGTGTCGAACACGTCCTCTACCACGAGAACGTCGCGTCCGGATACGCGCTGCCAAGTGCCCGGGACAAGCTCGACCCGCCCGCTCGAAGTTCGTCCGTCGCCATAGCTGCTTGCGCGCACGAAGTCGATCTCGACCGGCACCGTTATCGCCCGCACGAGATCGGCAGCGAACATGAACGCACCGACGAGCACGCCTACAACGGTGATACCGCCACCATCGTAATCGCGCGAGATATCTTCACCCAATTCCGCGATTCGGCTCTCAATCTCGCGCCGGCTCAGTAGCACCTGCGGGCGGTCGGCGACTTCAGACACCGATGCTGTCTCTCTGGTCATCGTTCATGCATCCGACGAAGCTCATCGAGACATACGGCGTCTCGGCCACGGCTTCGTCCGGCATCGCAACTCGCGCGACGCCGATTGCCCAGATTATCCGACCCGCATCGGTCACGACTAGTACGGCGCGAGGATCGACCGGCGCGGTCATCCGCCGTGCCAGATCGGCCACCTTCCTACCAGCGGGACGATCCATCTCGGTAACTATCCGATCGCCCGGCTGCCATCTCCGAATCGCGATCGGCAAAGCCAGGTCGTTCAGCGGACATAACAGTTCGCCGTCGGGCAAGGCGGACGAGGCCGATGGGTCTGAAACCTCGCACACGTGCAGTGAGCCCCACCCGGGAACATCAGTTTCAGTACCGATATGCGCCTCCGCGGGGCCTTGCCAGCAATCCGAAGCCTCAAGCCAGACCTCGCGCATGTCGCTCCAAGCCGACATGCGCGCTCTGAGCTTGACGACTCCCTTCTTCTGCACAAGGGCAACCACACGCTCCGTCTCTGCATAGCTCAGCGTGCCCGACACAGTACGCAAATTGTGTGCCCCAAACCGGACAATGCGTCGCCTAACCCCCAAAGGATACGCAGATAAGCCACTTCCATCAAGGACGACGCGCTGTTCGTCCGCGTACCGACAAACACACCGCCAAACGTGCCCCGTCCATTCATCCAGTGCGGCGTTGTCGGATGCGGCGACCTCCGCAAGCCTCGCCAGAGCTGGCACTATCCGCGGGTTCCACTCGCGGGAAAGAAGTGGCAACAGAGTGTGCCGTACGCGATTGCGTGTCACGTCCTCGGAACTGTTCGACTCGTCTTCGCGCCAGGATAGCCCCCACCGAACGACCGCGGCTCGGACATCCTCTCTCCGGAGGCCGAGGAAAGGACGAACGACCGATCGCCCGATTCCCTCCGACATCGCGCCTAGTCCGGTCAGCCCCGCTCCGCGGATACACCGCATCAGAACCGTCTCGGCAAGGTCGTCCTGATGATGGGCCGTGGCGACAATACCACAACCGGAGGCGGACATCATGCTTTCAAGTAGCGACATGCGCGCCCAGCGGGCTACTTCCTCTATGGACCCGCCCCGATCGGCTCGAACGGCCGTGACGTCGGCCGTTCCCAGATGAAAGCGTAGACCGAGTGCCGCGGCCAAGCCTCGCACGAAGCCGGCGTCGGCGCTCGAGCCCGCGCCTCGCAGCCGATGATCCACGTGCCCGACCTCGATCGAGAAACCCTCGTGGCAGGCCGCCGCGGCGAGGCACACAAGGAGGCCGACACTGTCGGCGCCTCCCGAGCACGCAACCAGAACGCGATCGCCGCGAGCGATCAGCGCCCCATCGAGTATCGTCCGCCGCACGCCGGCTACGAAGGGATCGTGTGCGGATGGCAGCGACAACTCTTTCATGCAGGATCGATCATGGCAACGCGGCGTATCACTCGATCAAGGCCGCGCAATGGTATCTCCACCCAGTCGGGCCGAGCTTGTAGTTCGTACGCAATCTCGTACGTCGCCTTCTCAATAAGATACAAATAGAGCAACCCGATTCTATGCGCCGGGCGGCTCGGCAGCAGATCCGACGACCGGCCGACGTACGATGCCATGAACCGGTCCTCGGCCGCCTCGGTCCAACGCTCCCACGCGCTCACCTCGCCGGGCGCTCCGTTACGTCTGGCGTGTCCGACGGCATAGTCGAGCGAGCGAAGCATGCCTGCAACGTCCTTCAGCGGAGAATGCATGCCCATACGGTCTTCGACCGACGCCAACGGTTCGCCCTCGAAATCGAGTATCGCGAACCGTTCGTTCTGCCGGAGCAGTTGGCCCAGATGCAGGTCGCCATGCACGTGGATCGCCAGGCCGTCGCCGCCGACATGGGCGCGGCCGGCATACTCCGACACCGCATCGAGATCCTGGCCTAGCTGTGATGTGTCATGACGTTGTCCTCACCACGTGCACCGGCGAACGTACGGCATGCAGTCGTAGAACGCACCCCACACAACAGCCTGGGGACGCACACTGCCGGAACTCTTGGCGCTGTCGTCTCAACCGCGTGTCCATCATCAACTTCCTCAGCTTGGGTGGTGACAACGTCATGACATTCCACACCTAGCGACGCGAGTCGGTCTCGGAGCGCAACCGACCGACTTGATCGACGATGCGTCGTCGTATCCCGCCCTCGTCGTCATCCGACCACCCGCGGGACCCCATACCCGCCAAGCCGCGGTGCGTCTCGGCCACCACTCGCGCCATCGATTCTATCTCCGCCGTCACGTCCACGCCGGGGCCGTCCGCCAGCCGGTCGGTCAGCCACGACCAGCCATCCTCGGCGCCGTCTATCCACTCCTGCAACATCGCGAGCGCCGTACGACGGCCGTTGGCCGAGTGGTGCTCGATAAAGCCATGCAACGTCGGAACGCTCGTGCATCCGTGGCGCCGTAGCGCCTGAAGCATCTCGGCCTCACGAGTTCCCGCGTCGTCGAGGCAGCGATAGAGCTTCAGCACCCGCCCGCCGGGCACTCGGCACAACGTGTTCGTCGAGTCGCAGCCCAGAGCGCGTATACCACGTTCGTCGCCACCGGCCGCAGGCGCAACGTCGGCCATGACGGGGACGAGCCGGCCCCGAGCCGTGTCGACGGCCGCGCCGCGTGTCATCGCCGAGAGCAAACTGCCTATCATCGTCTCGTGGGAGCCACCGTCGACGAGATGAAACGTCTCGCTTCTGTGTTCGAGGGTGCCCAGCACCGGCTTGCCGTTCGCCCTATTCGGCCTGGCCAGAACGAGCGGAAGTTGGTAGGTGGTGTCACCGTTGTCGACCGGTACGCGAAGCAACAGCCAGATCCCGAGAAGGTCGCCTTCTCGCTCGACAGGCCACCAGTCGAGCGGCTCGGCCGGCCACCGGGCCAACGACTTATGTCGGAACCATCGCATGGATTCGAGTGCGGCCGGGTCGATTGCCCGGACGATGGCGTCAACTAGCAACGGGTCTACTGTCATCATCGGACCGTCGCCGCGTCGTAGACGTCGAGCGTCTTGCGCGCGATTCGCTCCCAGGAGAACAGGTTCTCCACCCGGTGCCTGCCGTTCCGGGCACAAGCTTCCCTCAACGAGTTGTCCGACATGAGGCGGTCGATCGCACGGGCCAACGCGTCGGGATCGCTCGGCGGGACGAGAAGGCCGGTCTCGCCATCGACAACGACTTCCACAATTCCGCCCACCGCGCTGGCAACAACCGGCGTGCCGCAAGCCATCGCCTCAAGGTTGATGATCCCGAATGGCTCGTAGACCGACGGGCACACGAATAGATCGGCCTCGGTGTAGAGCGAGACCAGCGCGTCTTCGCTCACCATCTCGTCGATCCAGATGAGCCGTGGGTTGTCGCGCGTCTGAGATGCGATCTTCGCCTGAAGCTCGGGAGTGTCCGGGCTTGTAGCGGCAAGGACCACGGTGACGTCGGCGGCAAGTGTACGCGCTGCGGAAAGCAGGACGTCTATGCCCTTCTGGCGGCTGATCCGACCGACAAACAGTGCGTACGGGCCTACGATACCGTACCTCGCACGAACGTCGACGGCTCTGGACGGGCGATACTTGTTCAGGTCGACGCCGTTGTGGACGACCACGACCTTGCTGGGGTCGACTTCGTACGCCTCGAGAATATCCCGCCGCATCTCCTCGCTCACTGCGATCACGCGGTCGGCCGACTCGACGCCCGTACGCTCGAGCCACGTGCTCAGTTTGTATCCGCGGCCAAGTTGTTCTTCCTTCCAGGGGCGCTTCGGCTCGAGGCTGTGGACGGTTACGACGAACGGGACGTCGTACAGCATCTTGGCGAGGTGTCCGGCGAAGAACGTGTACCACGTGTGCGCGTGCACGAGATCAGCATCCACACGTGTACTGACCATGGCAAGATCGGTGCTTAGCGGTGTCAGAGCCTTGGCGAGGCGGGCATCGTCGGCATGCGTGGCGACTTCCCACGGACCGTACGAACCCAGGCGCAGACCCCCGGAGACAACGCTTTCGTTCCCGAAATAGCGAACATCCAGCTCAATCGCCCTGCCGAGGCCACCGGAGAGGAACTGTTCGGTCAGATAGCGCAGGTGCACGCCGACCCCGCCGTACACATGCGGGGGGTACTCGTTGGTCAGGATCGTGACACGCATGGGCACCTCCCAAACCGGACTACTGGGCTGGCATCCTCAAGCAGCGCGTAGGATCGATCAGACTCGTCTACGCCGCCTGCCGAACAAAAGCTGCAGCGCCACCCCGACCACCACGCATCCACCGCCCCACGCCACTGGCGCCGTCGAGGTCTGCATCCCGTTGAAGACCGAGAACATAGACACGATCAGAACTCCACCGCCGAGCATCAGCAGCAGGCCGATCATTGCCGCAACCGGTTTGTAAGGTCTCCTGTGTCGCCGTCGCCGTGCCACCAGTCTCTCCCCTCAGCCATGCGGCCGACACTACCCCGGACAACGACCCATTCTGAGTCGGTGTCCGGCTCCCGGACGAGCCGCCGGTGTGCAGCGCTCGCCGTGGAAGTCGGAATCGCCAATCCACTCAGATATCATAACGAGCTGTCGGCTCCGAGGCAATCGACAGCCCTCCGGAGCCGCTGTCTCGCAGTTCACCGGTCGCCCAACCCCAGACGCCGCAAAGTGCCGCGCCGACTCCGATCACCGCGTATACGACGGACATGTCAACTACTTCCGCTACCATTCCGGTGATGCCGGTCGAGATTGCCGTGAATCCGACGACCATCACGCCAATCATCCCGAAAACGCGTCCTTGCAGCCGTTTCGGCACGATCTCCTGAACCAGCGACGGCCGTCCGACGATTACGAGGGGGATGGCCATGCTGTGAACGACGATTGTCGCGCACGTCCCGGCAACTGTCGTGACCCAGAAGAGAGGCACGAACGTAAGCCCGTCCAAAACCATCCCGATCAGGATGATCCTGCCGTGGTTGAATCGTTTCTGCCAGAGGGGCAAGATCAGCGTGCCGGCGATCATCCCGACGGCGTAGGACACCTGGATCAGCATCAGGACGCCGACGTCGCACCGCAGCGTCTCTCTGACGAACACTGCTGCGCCGATTGTAGCGGGTCCCATTATGAAGAGATTATCGAACGCGGTGATGAGCAGTAGCCATCGCAGCCTTCTGTCAGCCATCGCATAGCGTAGTCCGTCTCGCACGTCGGCACGAAACGATCCGCGGACCTTTGCCGCCGCTTCTCCATGTCGCGGCGTCGTAATCGCGATGATGCACAACATGCTCACGGCGTAGGTGCAGGCGTCGAGATAGAACAACTGGTGCGTCTCCGTGTGCCGCCACTGGACGAGCAGAAGCCCGGCGGCCGGCGCGACGAACAACGCGAACATCCACGACGATTGTATGAGAGCATTGGCCCTCAGTAGCTCGGAGCCGTCGCCGACCAATGACGGCACAAGTGCATCTCGCGCGGGGTTGAAGAACGACGCGCCCGTGGCGACCATGAACGTGATGGCGAACAGCTCCCACGGCCCGAGACGACCAAGTACGAACAGCAGCGGGACGAACGTCACGAGCAGAGCGCGCACGGCATCGGCGGCGATCATGACGCGACGGCGGTCCGTTCTGTCGACCACTGCGCCCGCCCAGACGCCGACGATGAGCGTCGGCAGGTACGCACTCAGCGCCACCAAGCCCGTCACACCGGCCGAGTCGGTCATCTCCAGCATCAGCCAGAGCATGGCGAGTTGGTAGATCGCGTCGCCCGCCATGCTGATGGTCTGCCCGATCCAGAGCAAAGCCAGGTTGCGGTTCCGGAACGTCCGCCAGATTGCGCGCATGGAGACCGCTCTTTTCAGTGGAAACGGGCGTGGTCGGTGTTGGGATGCTGCTTGTAACGGCCGAGGGTCCGGTCGGGATAGCGGAGTGTCGCATCGGCTGCATGCGCGGCGCACGCGAAGCGATTGCTCGCGGATCGTGCGCTAGTCGTCGTCCGGCTCTTTGGGAGGCTCCCCTTCGTCGTCGCCCTTCTTCCCATCCATGAAGGAACGAACGGTCTCCCACATCTCCGGCAGCACGTCGACGAGCTTGTACAACGCCGGCTCCTCGCCTTTCAGGGGCAGTATCTGCGCCTTGCCATCCGAGATCACGACGAACCCCTGCGCCTCGACCTTTATCCCGGCCGCGCCGCCCTGGTTCCCCTTGCCGCTCTGCTCGTTGCCACCGGCGCCGAAGCCGATCGATATGCGGGAAATCGGTATCAGAGTCACCCCACCGGCAACTATGGGCTCGCCGACGACGGTTTCGGTCTTGACGAGATCGCGCAGTCGCGTAAGCAACGTTTCCATCAGCGGTTCGATGGCCTAGCCTCCTTGCCCTTCTCCTGATTGCTGCGACGTTGCGCGCCGTGTGCTACGCCAGTATCTGAACGCTATCCAGCCGACATATAGCGCAGCCGACCAGATTCGGCGCATGCTGATGCGTATCTCGGCCTGCGCGGACCCGCGCAGCACCAGGCTGCCGTCGTATACTCCCGACAGGCGAACGCCCACGGTGTCCGTCGCCGAAAGCGCCATGGCAAACCCAACCGCCTGAGCCGTAAGCGCGGGGTCGTGCAGACCAACCTGCCCATCGACGGCCAACTTGCGGATCGCCACGATGCCCCGCAGCCGCTTCAGCACGTTCTTCGCCACAGGGCTCCACTCGGACCAATATCCGCGAAACACCCGCCACTGCAGCGTCAGCTTCTCGTACCAACCTGGCGCGGCATCGGGTGCGCTGGCTCGATCCGGTACCACCGCCGGTGCTTCGACGGGCCCGGTTTCGCCTGTCGGCTTACGTTCGATCTCTGTCGGCCCCTCGTCCGGTGGCGTCGGCGCGAGCTCGATATCGTCCGGTGCCTGGGCCTGCGTGGCATCGTCGGGCGTCACGGCATCGAGCGCCGGCTCGTCGATCGCCATTTCCGGCTCGGGAGCGGGACGCCAGACCTCTGGCGGCCTCGCCGGTTGCTCGTGCACCGCGGGCTCTGCACGCGGTGCTGCCGGATACACCTTGCGCACTGGGATGAACCAGCGCCAGAGCATCGCCCCGACCGTCACGACAGGGGGCGTCGGCTGCTCGAAAGATCCCCTGTCCATGCTGGCGCCGACGCCGAAGACGCCGCCATAGAAGCGAACGCCGCCGCGCGCCTCGCTCAGTCTGTCGTCGCCACGCACTCGGACTCCGATACGTATCGGAGTCACCAACGCCAGTACGATTAGCCCGACTGCCAGCGCCAGCAACAGCGCGACGATGACGAGTGCCGTCAGCATCGGGCCCGACCCCCCGTCGTCGCTACTCGCCGCCCGAAGGCGGGGTCGGAGTCGGCGTTGGTGGCGGCGGAGGTGGTGGCGCAACCACGTTGACGGTCACCTGCACACTCTTCGACTGACCCGATGGGTCGCTCACCGAAAGCGTAAGCACTGATCGTCCCGACGAGCCCGCTTGCGCTGCAACTCGAAGCGTCGACCCTCGTACGGAGGCGTCCAGCGATCCGGTCTGGCTGACAAGCGACCACGACAGTCGGTCGCCGTCAACGTCGGATGCGTGCGCCGAAAGATCGACCTCGCGGCTGTCGCCAGCCTCGACTCTAACCGATGGTACCGAACTGGCCGTCGGGGCATCGTTGACCGGATTCACCGTGACCTGAATGCTGCCGGTGGCTTCAAGCCCGCCGCGGTCACGCACCGTTACGGTCACCTGCTCGGTGCCGGACCAGTCCTTGTCGGCCCTGAACGTTGCCACGGCGCCTCGAACGCTCGCTTTGACGTACGAACCGCCGCCGGTGGTCCAACTCATCTGGGCCGCCGAGTTGTCGATGTCGGAAGCGAACTCGGCAAGCGACAACGTCGTCGTGCCGTCTTCGTCGAACGTGACGGGCGGCAACGGCGAGAGGGTCGGGGCGTCGTTTGCGGCCTCGACAGTAACTCTCACGGTCGACTGCGCGCTCAGCCCGGCGGGGTCCAGCACCGATATCGATACGCTCAGCGGCCCGCCGCTCCAGTTCTCGGCGGCGGAAAGATTGAGCCGGCCATCGGACACAGACGCCACCAGGTTCGGATCGGGGCTGGTCGCCGACCAGTTGAGGGCGTCGCCATCGACGTCGGATGCGTGCGCCGAGAGGTCGGCTACCGTGCTCTCGTCCTCCTTGAACTTCACTGCCGGGATGCGGCCCAGCGTCGGCGCGTCGTTGACTGAGACCACCGTCACCGATGCCGGCTGCGAAGCCGACAGCCCACCGCGGTCGTTGACGGTAATCGAGAGGGTCTCCTGTCCGTTCCAGTTCTCGTCGGCCGTGATCGTCGCCACACCGTTCCTGATGCGCACCTTGACGTGAGCGCCCTCGGGCGCCGGCCACGTAAGACGCCTGGTGGCATCGTCGACGTCGTTCACGTAGTCGTTCAGAGCGAGTGTAGTCGTGCCGTCTTCGTCCAGCCGTATCGCCGGCAAGGTCGAAAGAACGGGGGCGTCGTTGACGGCTTTCACCGTCACCCTGATCCTCGTACGTGCGCTCAGACCGCCGGGGTCCGCGGCCGAAACGGCCACGTTCACCGGCCCGCCGTTCCAGTCCGCTGCGCCCGAGAGCGTCAGGGTGGATCCTGCGATCCGCGACGTGAGGTTCGGATTCGCGCTCGTAGCCGTCCACGTGAGAGCGTCGTTGTCGACGTCGGAGCCGTGGCTGGAGAGATCGACCGTTGCGCTCTGGTCCTCGTCGAACGTAACCGGCGGCACCGCCGAGACAACGGGCGCGTCGTTGACCGACGCCACCGTCACCGAAACATTCCCTGTAGCGCTCAGACCGCCGGGGTCGGTCGCGGTGAAAGTGAGCCGTTCGGTACCGAACCAGTTAGCATCGGCGGCGAATGTCGCCACGCCACGGTCAACGTCGGCCTTGACGCGTACCTTGCCCGAGACCGTCCAGTTGAGCTGCCTGTCCGAATTGTCGACGTCCGCGACCAGATTGTTGACGTTGAGCCGTTCCGTTCCGTCTTCATCCAGCCTGACCGCCGGCAGCGCCGAAAGCACCGGCGCATCGTTGATGGCCGTAACGGTCACTCGGAGTCGCTTCTGGTCGCTCAAGCCGCCCGGGTCGGATGCCGACACCGTGACATTCACCGGTCCGCCGTTCCAGTCCTTTGCCGCGGAGAGGCTTAATCTTGCGCCCGCGATGGACGTCACGACGTTCTGATTCGCGCTGGTGGCAGACCAGGTCAGAGCTTCCCCGTCGATGTCGGAGCCGTATGGCGCCAGGTCCACTTGCGTGGATTCGTCTTCGTTGAACGTTGCCGCCGGTATCCGGCTCACCACCGGGGCGTCGTTGACCGACACGACTGTCACGGCTGTGCCGCCCGATGCCGTGAGTCCGCCGCGGTCGGTCGCAGTGAACGTCAACTGCTCCGTACCGTGCCAGTTTGTGACGGCGGAGAACGTCGCCACCCCGCGCGAGATTGCCACCTTGGCGTTTGTGTTGCCGCTGTACGTCCAGTTGAGGCGCGAGTCCGCGTCGTCGACGTCCGCGACCAGAGCGTTGAGGTTCAGCGTCTCCCTGCCGTCTTCGTCGAAGCGCACGGCGGGCAGCGGCGAGAGCACCGGCGTATCGTTCACCGGAGTCACCGTGACGGACACCGCTGCCGTCGCTGTGAGGCCGCCCGGGTCGGTAACGGTCAACGTGAGCCGCTCCGACCCGTTCCAGTTCTGGCCGGCGTTCAGCGTAGCGCGGCCGCTGGATATCTGATCCTGCACGGCCTTGTTGTTCGAGAACGCCCAACTCATCTCGCCTTGAGCGTTGTCCGGATCGCTCACGTAGTCGGTGAGCGTCATGCTCGCCGACTGATCCTCGGCAAACGTGACGGCGGGAACGCGGGAGAGTGTCGGCGGGTCGTTCACGGCGCTGACCGTCACGGACGTGCCGCCGGTCGCGCTCAATCCGCCTGGGTCGGTCGCGGTGAACGTAAGCTGTTCCTGGCCGTTCCAGTTGGCGACCGCGGTAAACGTCGCTCGGCCCCTGGCGACGTTCACGCTCACCTGCGTGTTGCCGGTGTATGTCCACGTAAGCTCGTTATCCGCGTTGTCGTCGTCAGCCACGAGCCGATTCAGGTTCACCGTCTGCCGGCCGTCTTCGTTGAATGATACCGCGGGAATCTCCGAGACCACTGGCGCGTCGTTGATGGCGTTGACCTTCACCTTGATCGCAGCCGTGGCTTTCAAGCCACCCGGATCGGTCGCGGTGAGCGTGAGTCGTTCGTTGCCGTTCCAGTTGGTCTCCGACGAGAACGTCGCGATACCACCCGATACCTGCGTCCGAACGTTCCGACCGCCGCTGAACGTCCAAGTCATCTCGCCTGGAGCGTTGTCTGGGTCGCTAACGTAGTCGGTGAGCGTCAGTCGGGTGGATGCATCCTCGTCATACACGACTTCCGGGATGGCCGAGAGTGTCGGCGCGTCGTTCGCTGCCGTAACGTTGACTCTGAAGGAGCCCCGCGCCTGCTCATTGTCGGGGTCGGTCACGAGGAAGGCGACCATCTCCGGGCCGCCATTCCAGTTCGGGGGCGCCGAGAGCGTCAGGCGTCGGTTTCGTTCGTTGAGCGCGGCCCGGACGTTGGCGGGCTGAGTGACGGCGATGTTGAGCTGCGCGTTGCCGTGGTCGGGATCGCTGAGATACTTGTCCAACCGGACGACGAATCTGCCGTCCTCCTCGAAGGCGACCTCCGGTATCGCTCGAACGACTGGAGCTTCAGGTACCGACCTTACCGTTACCTCGACGTTCCGGCGCGCGCTGAGCCCACCGGGGTCGGTGACGCTCAGCCGGACCCGCTCGGGGCCTCCATGCCAGTTGCTCGGAGCCGAGAACACCGCTCGCCTCGTGGCCGCGTCGATGCGCACAGCCACGTTCGCGGCGTTCGTTCCGCGCCAGACCATCTCACGGGACGCGTTATCAGGGTCGCTCACGAACTGGTCGAGTTCGAGCGTGTGCTCCCTGTCCTCATTGAACTGCTGCGCTGGCAACATCGCGATCTCGGGCGGATCGTTGACCCCTTCGACCTCGAAGTTGGCGACGATTCGATTCTCCAACCCATCGGGGTCTCTGACGATGAAGACCACCCGTCGTTTCCCGCCGCTCCAGTTCGCCGGAGCCCTTATCCTGGCGCGATTCAGCGCCGGGTCGATAGTCACCTCGAATGGCTCATCTGCCTCGGCCGTCCAGCTCAGTTCCGAATCGCGGTTGTCCGGATCGGTCACGTAGTTGTTCAGATCGACGACGAGGAACTTGTCTTCCTCGAACTTCATCTCAGGTATCTGGTCGACCCTCGGGCCGTCGTTCGTCGCGGTGACGGTAACCTCTGTCGAGGTCGACGACGACAGGCCGCCCTGGTCGGTAGCGGTGAAACGAATCGGTACGGGGCCGCCGAACCAATCGGGCGTGCTTCGTATCTTCGCGGTGCCTCGCGTTATCTCGACGATCAGCTTTCTGTTGTCGGTCCTGGCGGTCCATGTCATCGCATCGGTGCGGCTGTCGATGTCCGCCACGAAAGGCTCGAGATCGAGCAGAAGGTCTGTATCCTCGACAACGGTCTGAGGAGGTATCTCGCTCGTCGTAGGCGCGTCGTTGGTGCCTCGAACCTCGATCCGCAACTCTCCGATGCCGACAGTCCGGTTTGGGTCTTCGACCTCGATGCGAATCGTCTCCGGGCCTCCGTACCAGTCCGGCTCCGGCGTCAGCGATATCAGCTTACCGCGAACCACTTCGGCGGTCACGTGAAGTGTGCTGCGTACGGTGAGCTTCACCTCGCTAAGTGTGTTGTCCGGGTCGAATATGTACCTGTCCAGCGCCATACGCGTAGGAGTGTCCTCCGACAGCGTTACAAGCGGTATTCGTTCGACGCGCGGCGGATCGTTTCCGGTGTCGATGAAGAACTTCCACAACGACGACGTGTCCGACATCATCGAATTGGCCGGCATGATGACACCGCCATCCTGCATCGCGGCAACCCGCCACCAGTAGAAGGCGTTGTCCTCGAGCGTATCGAAGGGCGGGACATGGAAGAACTGCGGAACTTCAGGCAGGCGTTCGACGACGTGCTCGTATACGCCGCGTCTCATCGTCGAGTCTGCACTATACTTTATGAGGAAGGAAACGTCTTCGCTCGGGTCAGGGTCGTAAGTGTACCCCCACTCGAACCGTGGCTGAATCGTCCTGACCGAACTGTCGGGCTGCGGGTCGAGCATGCTGAACGGCGGCACCGGATCGTTCTCGGTGTCGAGCGTGAACGACCGGGCATCGGACCACTCGCTCTCCTCCAGCCCGTCGCTCGCCTTGACGCGCCACCACACCCGCGTGTTCTCGTACATCCCGCTTGCGCCGGTCCAGTTGTACCGTGTGACCTCCGAGTTCGTATCTGCCAGCACAGGCTCCAGCGCCCCTTTGATGCGCATTCTGGCGTTCTCGAACTCCTCGCCGTAGAACGCGTTGAAGATGTACGTAACGCGATCCCCGTCCCGGTCGACCACGTTCTCGACCGCGACCGTCGGTTTTCCGAGGCGATCCTTCACTATGGCGCCGTCCTCGGGACTTGAGAGCACGGGCGTTGGGGGAGCAACGTTCATGTGGAAGCTGCCGCGCTTCCATGGGCCCCAGTTGTAGCCGTCGTTGGCCCGCACGCGCAGATAGTAGGTCTGTGCGCGGGCGAGCGCCGGGCCGTCGTAAGTGTACGCCAACGTATGCCCGGTCTCCTCGTTCTTCCAGAGTGGTTCGTCGGTCCAAGAGGGATCGGTGCCAAGCTCGATTTGTATGCCCGCCAGCGGGTCGTCCTCATTATCCCAATATTTCCAGGTGAATGAGGGCGTGTCGTCCAGAAGCCGTACACCGCGTGGACGACCGTTGATCCGGAGACGTTGCACGACGGGAGGTTTGCTGATGAACGTGACCTGACGCGTAATCGGCGGCGTACCCCTGCTCTCGACCTTGACGATGTCGCCGTTCTGCACCCGTACGACCACGTTCGGGTCGCCGGCTGCCAACGACGCAACCATGAATCCGTCGTAGGTTCCGGTCGAGGTGCCTGACTCGTTCAGCACCCTCTGCGTCCCCTCAGGATCGCCGGTGGTGGTGCTGATGATGATCGTCGCCTGATCCTCCAGATGCGGGCTTTCGTCGCGCGCGACGAGTCGCATGTAGATCGTGTCGAGGTTGGTTACAGTGCCCGTCTCGGTGAATGGATCGGACATGTCGGCATTGGCGGACATCTCCAGCGAGTTGGTGCTGTCCGGTGTGCCCGGTGCGTCCGCAGACGGCGATTCCAGCGGGTTCAGAACGTACACCCGACCGGTCACGTCGGAGGCAACCGTGATGCCCTGTTCCCTGCGCACGCGGGCGTCGAGAACCGGTGCGGATTTGGTCTCGGTGATGATGTACCCCCACCAGCAACGGTCGCCGTTTATCTCGCCCGAAGAGCGATTGTCGACTGCCGACAGACCATTGTCTCGAATGTTCGAGTTGCTGATGGATGGCGCCGCATTTTCGTAGGCGATCACGCCGCTGAAGTCGTTCATCGCGATCGACGATCGCGTTATGATGGGGCTGGAGCCGGTCGCTGACACTCCGATGCCGCAGTGCGCGATGACGGTCTGCTCGATCATCGCATTGGAGTTGTTTGCGAGAATGACTCCGGCCGTCGCGCTCCCGACTATGGTGCACCCGACTATGTACGCGTTCGAGTTGGCCGAGCAGATGATGCCGGTGCTCACGTTGTTGTAGATCAGGTTGTCGCGCACCACGGGGTTGGCATTGTCTTCGCATGAAATGCCGCTCGAGCAATTCCTTATCTGGCAGTCTGCGACGACAACGGTGCTGTCGATGCCGACCATCACTATTCCGGTGAAACTGGCGCTGTCGATCGTGGTGTGCCTGATTTTCACCGGCCCCGTCGGTCGCGCTCGGATGAGCTGCTCGTTGTATTCCTCGGTCGTCTGCGAGTCGCTCTGGGCCACTTCGGGAGCATCGGCAACCAGCCCCCGGCGCACCTGAATGCCGATCTCGCTCTGGCTTATCCGGGCGTGCTCGACGTACCCTTCGGCCTTGTTGCCCAGGTAGATCAGGCCTCCCCAACGCCGCCCTTCGTGGCCCGGCGGATACACGCTTGTGAATACGACCGGGCTGTCTTCTCGGCCGTCGATCCACAGCTTGCCCAACGAGTTCACGTAGTGCTTCTGTACACCGTCGCGCGTCGTCTTCGGCCCCATGAACAGCACGCTGCACCCGGCTGCGATAGTCAGAGAGTCGCCCGCCTGTATCGTGATGCTCTCGGTGACGATGTACGTACCGGTCTCCCATATGCCCGAGACGTCGCCCGAGACTTCGGTACCTTCAGGGATACGGAATACGGTAGAATCGGCCAGAGCGGTGGTGTCCGCCCCTGCGGTTGTGTCGGCTGCTGCCGCGGCTGCCTCGTCGGCCGGTTCGGTCTGCGCACAAACGGCCACTGCCGCCAGCAGAAGAACCAAGCACGCCATACCCCGGGCTTTCTTGCCGGCGTATGTCTCAAAACGCCTCATGCGGACTCCCCACGAACTCATCAGAGCCTACCCCCGTATAGTCCGTTGCCGTCGCAGGTTCGACAGCCGTTATCGCTTGGCGGACCGGTCCTCCGGTCCCATCGTCAGGACCGTACCGGTACCACCCCTTCGCTCCCGCCACGCCGGATACGGCGGCAGGTTCACGGAATATGCCGAGCCTCGGTCCGAGAATAACATTACCAAAATCCAAGACAGATGGGTAACACTCAGCCGACGCCCACCGGATGGGGCAGCCCTGCATACTCGCCGGCATTCGAAGCGTGGCATACCACGGAAGACATCGGTTGATGGTAGCCTGCGTCGGCCTGAACGTCAAGGGAAGCCGCATGCTTAACACGGAATCCGGCCATCCGCGCGGCGCTCAGAAATACAGCGCGAACACCTTCGTTCCATCCTCGCGGATGCGGATTGCGGGCGCGGGAAAATGGATGTAGTGCAGCGGCGCCAGAATACCTGCGAGCCAGCCGCCGTCGTCGACCGCGCGCGTCGGGTCGAAATCGAACGCCACGTAGAACTCCCGCACACGATCGTCCCGCCGGCTAGCGAACGCATTGTCAACGCCGTAACCGACAGCCACGCCCAGCCAGTCGGGCCACCATCCCCGAGCGTTTCGCGGCAGCACTCCGTCGACGTCCAGCGCGAGCCAATAGGTCTGTCGGTTGTAGTCCTCGAGCACTCCCGGCGAGCGTCCCGGCTCGAATCGGGCCGTATGGTAGCTCATCTTGAACGTCAACAAGCGCAGCGGGCGCCACATCTCCTGCATCAGCGGGAAGAACGCTCCGGCCACGTTTGCCGCACAGTCGGCCGTGCTGAAACCGTACTCGCGCGTGTAACCGTCGAGCACTTCGACCTGCGTCAGCGTGGCAAGCCCCGTAACACCGCCCCAGAACAACGCCTGCCGTCTGGACATGCCGCTCCACTCGTACGAACGGGCGGCAGTGAGCGCCATAGATTGCCCAGCGAAGGCATGGGCCAGTTTGTCGACCTCCATCGAGTAGTTGGCCCACCAGTCGTTGATGACGTGGAAGTCGCTCTTGTCGCCGCTCCACCACGGCTTCTTGAGCGTCTGGTAGAACGCGGAATTGTACACGCTGACGCCGACGAGTGTCAGGCCCAAGCGCAATCTCGATACGCCTTGGTGTCGGTATGCCGGCACCTCCTCCCAGTCCGCTTTCGCCGCGCTCGTCGATAAGACACTCGGCTGGTGCGTCGCGGTGTCGCGAGGTGCCGAACCGGCTGAGGCAGCAGCCGACGGCGACGACGCGATCATGGCGAATGCGAGGATGCAGGCGAAAGTCCGGCTCATTGGAGTATGCCCGCCTGGATCAGATTCACTTGGGTGCAAAGAGTTATCACGTCGCGAGGGTCGAGGCGCTGCATCGAAACGGTGGGAGTTCCGCTCTTCTTCGCGGTAACTATAGCGAAATATCGGGCTTCGGTCCCCGATGGCTCCTCTGTCTTGCCGTATTGCACGATAGCTGCCCGCATGAAGTCGTCTACCGTCGGGAAAAGGCGATACGCGCGTGCATCCGAAGCGGTGATAGTCGCGCCTATCTCCGGCGTGATACGGACCACTGTCGCGTCGACCAAGTCGTCGAAGCGCTTTGCGCTTCGCGGCGTGTCGAAGCGACTGCCGGGCACCAGCAACTCCACGGGGCGTTCGCCGGAAGCCGATACCATCTTGTCAGCCAGGTACTGATCGGGCGAGAGATCGCCTCTGTCGTCCTTGTGCTTCGGGAACAATACGTAATCGACACGCGGCGTGGCTCTCTTGTACCGCCTGCCGGCCGCCCATCCCACCGCAGCTCCGATGGCTGCGAACGCAACGGTGTAGAAGAACGTCCGCGTCGCCGTCGAGCTTTGCGAGCCTTGATCCGGATTCGTCTGGCTCGGACGACTGCCGCCGGAAGACGACCCGCTCGATCCGCCACTCGATTCGCCCTCTCCCACCACCACGACTGTCGATTCGTTGTTGCTGCGAGATGACTCGCTGGCGTTGTCGCCGCTCGATGGCGATGGCGACCGCGACGATGAGGATGACGACGACGATGACGACTGCTGGCTGCCACCCTCCTCGTAGGTGCTCGAACCCGTAGCGGTCGGGTCGCCGCCGCCGGAAGACGATTCGCTCGACGCTCCCACCGTGGCGGCCTGCCCGTCGCTTGTCGATGACTCCCCGCTCTCGGTGCTGGATGCCTCGGGCGTCGTGTTCGTGTTCGATTCGGAGTCGCTGCTCTCCGAGTTGCCGGCAGACGAATCGTCGCTCCCCCATTCGTCGTCGGTAGCGCGAGCGGCTTTCGGCGTGGGTGTCGGAGCGGGCGATCCGCCGCCGGTCATGTAGGCAACGGATAGCCCTGTGCCGAGGCCAATCAGCCCGCCGGCCAGCGCACCTTCGGCGCCACGGTTCATGTCTATCACGTTGATGATG
>CAZSJP010000002.1:17416-30834 GCA_964606675.1 uncultured bacterium | reverse complement strand
TCTTCGTCGCCCTTCTTATTTCCCGTCAAGAGTTCCGCCAACAACCCCGTAGAAACCAATTGCAGGCCGACGATTATCATCAGTACCCCAAGCCAGAGCAGTGGATATCGGTTCAGCACCGAGCCGTAGACTATGCGCAAGTACGTGATGTATGTACCAATGATGAATCCGCCGCCCATCAGAACCGCGCCAATCCATCCGAAGAAGCGAAGCGGACGAGCAACGTATTGTGTCAGCAAGATGACCGTCAGAAGGTCCAAAATCCCATCTATGAAGCGTTTTGCTCCGAATTTGCTGTGCCCGAAACGTCGCCGGTGATGCTTCACCGGTATCTCGGCCACTGTGAACCCTTTCCAATGAGCCAACGCAGGTGTGAACCGATGCATGCCGCGGGTCATGGGAATCTCTTCGGTCACCTGGTGTCGGTACGCTTTGAGACCGCAGTTGAAGTCGTGCAGTCTAAGCCCCGTCACTGACGATGTCATGCCGTTGAAGACCTTAGACGGCCATCGCTTGGTCATTGGGTCGTGCCGAACCTGCTTCCACCCCGTGACCAGATCGAACCCCTCGCCAATCTTCGCGAGGAGATTCGGTATCTCCTCGGGGTCGTCCTGAAGGTCGGCGTCCATGGTGATGACGAGTCGTCCCGCAGCGATCCTGAACCCGATCGCTAATGCAGCTGATTTCCCCTGATTCCTTCGAAATCTGACAGCCCGAATCCGTTCGTCTTCCGCGGCAAGCTCCGCGATGACGTCATAGGACCCGTCTCGGCTGCCATCGTCGATCAGTATGATCTCGGCGGAGTACCCCTCGCGGTCGAGCATCGCGCATATCCCCGCGTGCAACGGCCGAAGACTTTCCTCTTCGTCGAGTAGCGGGATCAGTATGCTGATGTCGAGGTCGCTCATGTTTCCATCGCCTGCTCGTTTGGTTGCACCATTATCGCCACGGGGGCTTTAAGCGGTCTGCGATCTCGCGTTATGAACACGTACGCGCCCGGCAAGCTCGATAGAAGTGTGATCGCATGGGCCAGCAATTCCATAGCTACTATGCTTGATCCAGCGACGCCAAGTGTCCCGAACAGACCTACGGCTGCCCACTCTCTCGTGCCAAGGCCACCGGTGCTGATAGGAATCGCCGCTGCCACGCTGACCAGTGGTATGAAAGCTATGAAATGAAGCAGCGGAATATCGAGCCCCACCGTGCGTCCGCACAAGTAGTGCACGAGTATGCGCATGCCCTGTACCATCACTGAGATTGCGGCGGCTCCCACAAGTTCCATCGGACGTTGTCGCATGTCGACGAACCCGGCTCTCAATTCGACGATCTTATCCGCCATGCGCTTGGGCAATAGGCGTATCACAAGCGTGTCCGTCTTTCTGCCTACGCGCCGACTTGTTAGAATCACACCTAGGATGACGAACAACGCTATCAACGTGAAAATCGCCGTTGCGATCTTTACGTGTTGTCGATCGGCCAACGCGGCCAATCCGGCAAACCACATCATCGTGAAGAAGCCAAGGAAGCGATCCATGACGATAGTCGCGACCCCCGCCGCCGCTCCTCCAGGTCGCGTATGGCCTGCATGCCGACGCACGTCCAATGCACGCAGAACATCGCCGCCGACATTGCCGATCAGGAAGTTGTTGAAAAAAAGGCCGACGAAATACGCTCGCGTTGCCATCGCCGACGAAAGATCGATTTGAGCGATCTTCAGTAGAATCTTCCACTGTCTGGCGCCCATGATATTACTTATTAGAAATACAACCACGGCCGCAGCCAGATAACTCCAGAATATGCTCTCCGGTATTACCGCATCCGGCCCCACCTGCCAGACGATGGCCGCTACTAGCACAAGGCTCACGACGAGCTTGATGATGCGTACCATATAACTCTAGTCTCCACCAGACATGGACGAGCATTCACCACTGCGTTCAAGCGTGGCAGGCGAATCAAGCCGGAATACGTGACGCAGCGCAATGCTTCCGCCGTACATGTGTTCGGATATCTCCTTGTCCGATCGTCGTCGAATGCTCTGTGCCTTCTTTCGGGCCTGTAGCAAACGTCGTGGCGAGGTGACCGCAGCGAGTGTACCGAACAACGCCGCACATGATCGTCGCCAGTTTCCCGTCAGTACGGCGCCGATAACCGTTATCGTCTCCAAGAGCACTCTGATCGGCAACACCGTGACCAGAGAGCCGATTGAGTAATTTTTCAATAGCATCAGGATACTGTTGCGATGGTTGAGGTACATTTTCCGATAGGACTCGGCTTTCAGCGTCAGAGCGCCGTAGTGACGAACTTTCGCGTTCGGCACATTTGTGACCTCAAACCCTGCTAGGTAGCACCTCCAGCACCAATCGATCTCTTCCATGTGCATTTGGAACATCGTCTCGAGCGGACCTATCATTCCGCAGACTGCCATTCGCATGCACATCGCGGTTCCGGATGCCCAGAAAACAGGTCGCGGACTGTCGTATTGTCCGTCATCTCTCTCGCACGTATCGAACCATCGGCCGAGTGCAAACGGGTAACCGTACCGATCAATCAGACCACCTGCAGCACCGGCATAGTCGAATCTCGACGGATCGTCGGCACGAACGATCTTCGGCTGTGCCGCCCCTATGGTCGGGTCTTGATCCATGGTACGCACCAGCGCGTCCAGCCAACCGGCCTCGACTAGCGTATCGTCGTTCAGGAGAACGGTGTACGTGCTCGTTGCCAATTCCAGCCCACGGTTGCACGCGCCCACGAACCCAAGATTCGCTGCGTTACGTACCGAAACGATACCCGGGAAACGCGTGGTTGCCTGCCGAGCGTAATCTTCCACCGAGGCATCGTCGACAACTATGAGTTCGCACGGTTTATCGGCGCACGAGTATACCGCTTCGAGACACTCAAGGAGCTGCGACCCCGCATAGTGCGGAATGACGACCGTTACGTCCACTTCGTGGCCTTGGCCGGTCTCTGTGTTGTGGCTGTGCGCTTGCATCTTGATGTGGCGAAATCTACTCACTCATATGGAATGTGTCCGCTTCGCTCTGTTTCCGCTGCAATTCGATGATGCGGCGTTGCACTTCGCCCTCGAATGCCGTTCTGCTCAGCCGCAACTCGTTCCGGAATTGCTGCTCGGCTTGCGCAGCCCTCGGGATTCTTCTCGTGGCAGCCTGACATTGCTCTAGGAGTATAGAAGCCTGGTCGAAGTCTGCCAGATCGTCCCCTGCAACGTTCGCGGCGTGGAAGAGTAGCACTACTCGGTCGACCGCGTTCAGTCTCGACAACATCGTCGGGTTACGTAGGTGTTTCTCGGCCGCGATCATCAGATCCAGCGCTCTTTCGTGCTCGCCGATGAAGCGTAACAGCTGCCATGTAAGCTCAACCTCTTGATGGACATATATGTCGTATATGTCGACAGTGGCGAGCTTCCGTTCCATGACGTCCGTCATCTGCCGAATGTACAGGTCCCTCAGATCCGCCATCTCGTCGCCGGCCCCACGTGCTATCATGGCAGCACTGCGGCTTGCCCGCCAGGCAAGCGGGATCTTCTCGTTCAGCTGCTCAAGCGTGCGCCGACCTGCAGCAACGCTGTCCATGCGTACCTGCGTATCGGCCAGCTGCAGATACGCGGAACGGTAGTTGGATATCAACTTCAGCATGTTGTCGTCTTTGTAGATCGACTTGTCCTGCAGATGTCTGATCCTGTACACATTCTCAAGGTTGTACAAGGATCGTTCAGCATTGAGGCCATATGACGAACGGCCCGCCGCTACCAGAGGATCTTCTTCTTGCTCAAGTCGAAGAGCCATTCCCTCCATCCTGAGGTAACGATCCAAACCTATTCGGTTGCTTTCCGAGACTGTTACGGCGAAATATATCGGACGCTCCCACATTGCCCAGTGCGCTAGGTTGTACACCATTACGTCCTGTACTCGGAGCACACCGCTGTACGTGTCGGACGGGCGTGGAAATGTGAACTCAATTCCGGGAAACTCGTTGCCCCTCAACTGAAACCGGATGTCGCTCGTACGAACCGTATCCCACAGAACCGATCCTTCCTGTTTGACAATTTCGATTCCGCGTGCTTGGGTCGGACCGAGCTTGCCCCGCACCACTCGGCCATCGTTCAGTTCCATGTAGACGGTGTCTACCGCGCCCAACGTGAATTCCTTCGACTTCCAGCCGATCAGCCGACCGTCCTCGCCGAAAGGACGGCCATCGGGTCCGACGTCGATCCGGTTAGCGCGCCTGAGCGTCTCAAGTGTAGTACCGCACAGCACGTTTTCAATGTAGTCGTCAGTGTAGCCACTGTGCATCGCAATCTTCGGTACCTCGTCTCTGCCAGGCACTGTCGGCACAAAATCCCGCAACTGTTCTATGTACCAATCCGTATTCAGAAGGCTTAAGTTTACTACACGCACGTCTTTTCGTATTTCTAGCACCTCCTGCATATACCAGAGCGGGAATGTATCATTGTCGCCGTTTGTGAACAGAACCGCATCTTGCTCGCATGACTGCAAAATGTTGTAAGCGTAATCGTACCCGATAGTATCGTTCGTTCTGTTCTGCCGCGCGAAGTTGCTGTATCGCACTGTGTGGTCTATCGAGTACTCATCGACCAGCGCATGCCCTGTTAGAAAGGCCAACGGCACCGATATTCCCACACCCGCCATCGCGTACGGAGCGACTTTTCGACGGAGGAATTCAGGCACGTTCTCGGGCAGGGATGCCGATATGCTCCGAACTAGGCCGGTGACGCCCATACCCATCCACATGGCCATGACCGACGTTGCACCCGTGAAGACGTAATGTCGTTCCCGTGGCTGAGGGTCGGGCATATTGAGATAGATGCCCAGGCCGATACCGGAAATTCCCCACAGCGTCAACATCGCCAGGAAGCGCTTCCAGTCGCCCTCCGCGTGCCACACGATGCCTAGGAACATCAGTACGAGCGGCACATCGGGCACTCGTGTCAGGAAGAAGCGATTTTCGGTCGCGTATCTGAATGGAATCTTCCAGTCGAACAGCGCGCCGGTCAAAGACGCGGGGAATTGCTGGAGCAAATATTTGACGAACATGTCCCAGAATTGGTAGTGAAGGTTGGCACGCCTGTTGAAGATCACCATCGACATGTCTTCAGTGCCGTACTGCTTCCGCGCGATGAAGTTGAAGAAATTCACCCAGTTCTCGGGATTGTTCTCGTCAATAGCCGGATCCAAGCCGCTTCGGATCATCAGCATCAGGTATGTTGAGTAACCCACGACGACCAGCAGCAGCAGGCCGACCGCGAGGTGATATCCCTTGAACGTCGGCACGATTGGGCGAATCGAGCCGTGCGAAAGAAACCACAGGCCCGTCAATGCTGCGATTGTCAAAATCAGCGCTGCCGTCGGAAAGGGGCCGACGTCTTCCACCCAGAAGAATATATCCAAGGCCGACCGTACAGTTCCAACAGCAGCTGCCCCGATGAGAAACACCGTCCATGTACTGCTCGGCTTCACCGTGCGCGTCATGAAACTCGCGATTATGCCGCCTGCGCCGAATAGAACCGCTATGGCGATGGAAAAATCGCGGTACGAGTACGGGTCGTCGCTTATACCGTAGGTCGATGCCGGTTCCGACAGCCGATCGGCTATCAGGCGCGTGGCGTTCTGGAAATGCAAAGCGAAGTAGCCGCCGATTCCCATCATTGCCACAGCGAGCAATATTACCGACGCATCGCGCCTATCCTTCACGTACGTGAACAACCCGAGCAACGCGATACTTGGCAAGACGAGAAGGCACAGGAGATGAAGGCCGCCGGCCAAGCCAAACAAGTATGCTAAGAACAATGCCAGCGACAAATGAACGGGTTTCCCCGCCGTGTCGGCCCACCTTATGCCGAGGTGCAAGGCGAGCATCATGAGGAATATTGCATACGCATACACCTCGGCTTCGACCGCGTTGAACCAATTCGAGTCCGCCATGGCGAAGATGAACGTCCCCACGATCGCTCCAAGATGATCCGACCAACCTTCCGTCGGCTTGGCCAGCTTGCCTTCCCATCCCCGAATGAGCCGCAGGATAACCAAGTAGCAGAACAACGCTGAAAGCGCACCGGCGATCGGCGACATCAGGTTTACGCGGAATGCTTTGTCCGTGAACTCCGGCACCAGGTGCAACGCTTTGAAGAACAACTCGCTCGGCAGCAACGAGAATGCGCGACCCAGTAGGATGAACAGCGGCGAACCAGGAGGATGAGGCACCGCCATCGTGAACGCAGACGCGATGAACTCGCCACAGTCCCAGAAAGACGTTGTGCTGGCCATCGTGCTGAAGTAGAGCAGCAGCACGCTCACGAATATGAGGCCCGCTATCCGATTGGTGAGTTGTTTGTCGCCCATAAGGTAAGCCCTATGTGTGATAAAAGAACTGATAATTCTTCCATCGTTTCCTTGTGCTGGAAAGACCGCCAGACCTGAAGAAAGTGAGAATACCTCGGCTTGTAGGCCAAGTCAACCGATCCGACGTTGGTAACGTTCTGCTGCTTCGTAGTTTTGACGGGCCTCATCTCGATCGTGTGCCTCAGGATGACGCCCCCTACTCCCGCACATTGGTCGCGATTCGCGACCCTTGCCGTTTCCCATCAACTTGACCGTTACCTCTGCGCGCCGCTAATATTGTATGACACGATCACGCGTCTCACTGGAACCTTCGCACCTATCCGACCGTTCCACAGCGCGGACAGTTCCATCTACGGACTACTGCATCCGCCGCAATGAGGTGACTCTCTGACAACTCCTGCCGTACATCTATTTCTCGCTCTTCTGGTCGGACTATCTCTAACCGGTTCGCCCAATGCTCAACTCCCACGGCCCGCCAAGGTTGTCGCTGAGAAAGGCCTAGCCAGCAACCAGGTAGCGATGTTCGCCGTCGACGGCGAACAACTCTGGCTTGCCGCCGGTGCAACGGTGAGCAGAATGACCGGCGACGGAGCTTCTCAGTTCGATTGGATAACTCACGACATTCCGGTGCCTTTTGGGAAGAATGAAAGCATCAGTGCGATGGCGGTGAGTGGTGATATAGTGGCCGTGGCCACCACGCATTCGCAAGAGACCGAAGCGGGGACATTCAGCGTCGGGGACGGTATCTACTTTTCCAGCGATGGCGGCGAAAACTGGACTCATTCCGGCATCGTTGAACTGTTTCCCGACCGCCAGGGGATGACCATACCGGGCGGAGAAACACAATGCTTCGGCATGTGGTTCGACGGACCGAGATTCTGGGCGGCTTATACGACAGAGTTTGTCGTGATGACGCCGGACACCGGGCAGACCTGGTTCAGATACCGACCCGACTCGACGTCGAACCCCTTACCCGAGCCATATCTTGACGATCCGAATCGATTGCATCGCTATCTGCATCTCAACTACCGTGGCTTCGACGGGGCAGCGCACGACGGCACCGTATGGGTCAGCACCAATGCCGGGGTTAACAAGTCCGTCGACGGTGGTGTCACGTGGGTGAATTACGACTCTGTAGGCACCGCGCGCGGGAACCGTGGCACCGGTCTTACGGGCGATTTCGCGCCGGCTCTGGCGATAGACCCCGCGACAGGAGCGGTATGGGTTGGCACGCAATCGAGCGGGATCGATGAAGCCTATCTCGAGGCAAACCCACAAGACTACCTCCGTGACGGTGTCTTTGATTCTCTCGATTACGACCTGGATCGCGACGGACATGTCGATGGGTCAGGCGTGAACGGAGTGAGTTGGACCATCGACGGTGGTAAGAACTGGAACTCGTACGTACCCAGCCGAGATGCCAACGTAGACAGCGCAGATTTCCGCGCATGGAACTTCGCATTCCACGAATCCACGGTCTGGGCCGTCGGTGGAAGTCGAGGGAAAGATGCACTTCTCGAGACCGATGACATTGGTAAATCGTGGCAGATCGTCCGCATCGTGACGTCCCTGGGCGATACCGTTGCCGGCGATCAGGGAGCGCTCGACGTAGCCTACGTCGCCGGTGCGCTATGGGTAGCAACCGACCGCGGGTTGGCTCGTTCGGTAGACAATGCCGTCTCGTTCGAATACATCCTCCGCTTCCCGCAGACCCGGCCCCTTGGCGGTGGTGATCCGATACAGCCCAGCCTCGACGCGACCAAGCTCTCCACGTACGCATTCCCCTCCCCGAGCGCGCCGGCACAGAGGATAGTGCCGCATATCGTCTTCGCTCTAACCGTCACCGCCGACGTCACCATCGCCATCTACGATGCCGGTGGAGCGCACGTCAGGGACATAGTTCGAGTCCAGTTACCCGCGGGTAACCATACTATCGACTGGGATGGACGCACGGGTGGCAAGCGCGTCGTCGCCAATGGCGTGTATCTGTACGAAATCCGAACCAGCGACGGACACTCGGCATCCGGAAAGATGATGGTGCTAAATTGAGGGAATATTTGTTCGTCGCGTGCCTCACAATCGGCTTCGCGACCAATTCACTCGCCGCAGAAGGCTACGGCGGTCAGGCTCGGGCGCTGCAACGATTCGGCGCCGGCGCGAGCGCACTAGGCTTCGGAAACGCCGTTGTGTCCCTCGCGAACGATCCCGTCACGTTCCTTGTCAACCCGGCCGGCGCTGGGTTCATGGTAGCCGGTTCGCTTACCGGGGCGACGTCTCTCCTCCCACACGGCCGGACCGTAAACGTAATCGGCTTCGGGCGACGGCTTCCTCCGCAAGCTGGCATGGGATTCATGTGGATCAACTCCGAAGTGTCCGGCGTTGAAGGCTACGACGACGACGGCAATGCGACTGGCGCTCTTACCAACGGCGAGAACACGCTCGTATTCACGTTCGGCACCCGATTCGAGTGGGTCGCGTTCGGAGTTAATGCTAAATGGTACCGTCACGCTCTCGACCAGCAGACCTCATCTGGATGGGCCGCCGATCTCGGTGCCATGTTGCAGGTTACTCCGGACTTGCACATAGGTGCTGCCGTCCACGACTTGGGCGGCACACTTCGGTGGACAACAAGCGGGAATCAGGGCCAGATAATCGTCGACGACGAGTTTCCTACGACACTGACCGTGGGCGCCTCGTACCTTGTGCAGACCGGTCGTGTAACGATCGCCGCCGACTATGAGCTGATAGAACGTGAAGGTAGCTACGCCAATCTCGGCATGTCATGGCAAACGACGCGTCATTTCCGTCTGCTTGCCGGATATCGCTGGCTCGGCTTGTCGAGCTCGACAAGCCACGAAGGAACGCCCACGTTCGGACTCGAGTTCGATACCGTTTTCGGCGATGCGATTCTCTATCTCAATTATGCGGCCCAGAGCGATCCGTTCGGTCTGGTTCATTCCATCGGGCTTCGAATGGCGATGATGTAGTAGCATGATACCTAGACATCCGATTGCAACCCGCTCCATCTTGCTGGCGCTGTTTGCCATGGCGTTCACTACCGACGCCACGGCCATCGACGCTGATGCGGGGTCTCGCGGGTTCAAATTCCTGCAGTTCATTTTCGATGCGCGAACAGTTGGCACGGCGTGGGCATCCGCGTCGGTTCGTGCAGCCAATCCGGCCGCTTTGACCGACGAGGATGGGGTCGGTTTCTTCGTCAGCCATACTGAGTGGCTATCGTCCATTCGCCTCGAACACTTCGGCATGGTATTGCCGATGTACGACGGTGTGGCCGGAATCAGATTGCAGACGCAATCGTCCGGCGACATCCCGCTTCGTGTCATGGATACAGGATCGGATTTGGTCGGCATCCCCCTGGCAGATCCCAACGGCACCTACGGCGTCTACGACGTGGCACTTAGTCTAGCATATGGACGACACCTCTTCGGGCTCGATTGGGGCATGAGCGCCAAACTCATCTACGAGAAGATATACCTCTCCTCGGTGACAGCGATCGCAACCGATCTCGGTGTTCGGTGGCAGCAGGATGCGTGGACGGCCGGCGCTGTCGTAAGAAACATCGGGCGTTCGGGTAAGTTTCGTAACGAGCGAGTGGCATTGCCGGTCGACGCCCTTGTCGGTATGACGTACTCCCGCCCGATCGGATCCCACGAGATCATTGCAATGGCCGACGTGCGTATCGCGCCCGACTACGCTGAAACGGCTCATGTCGGCGCGGAAGCGACAATTGCCGACGTGTTAGCAGTACGGCTTGGTTACAGAGTGGGCCTGAATGGAAGCATTGACGGTTCGGGCTTCACAACCGGGCTGGGCCTCCGGTTTGCCTCTGTGCACGTCGACTATGCGTACATTCCGAGTGTTGACGGGCTTGGTGCGGGGCATTTCATCGGTCTGTCCGTGGGACGATAATCCGAGCCGTCGTGAGTCTATGCAAGTTCCGGATTTCAAACATATTCCGACCAATAGCGGGATGTCCGATAAAGTCACTCCGCCCGATTGGAGTCCCGTGAGGTCCATCAGGCGAATCAGGCCCAAGTGGTGGTTGCACTGGGCCTTGTTCATCGTGACCGCGCTTTCCTGCTATTCCGTTGCAGGTCCCGCTTATGCGGCGGCCATCATGGCGATATTGTTCAGCCATGAGATGGGTCACTACATCGCCTCTCGGCGATGGGGTGTAGCCGCCACGCTACCGTATTTCCTCCCGTTTCCATCGGTTCCCGGTTTATTTCAATCGCCGATAGGTACTCTCGGCGCCGTGATCGTCATGAGATCGCGCATACCTAGCCGGCAAGCGCTGTTGGACATCGGTGCAGCCGGACCCATAGCCGGCTTTGTCGTATCCGTGATCTTGCTGGCCATCGGCATGGGGATGTCGACAGTCCATGTTCTTCCCGATCCATGGCCCCCCGAGGGCTACATGGCCTACGTGTTCGGAGATTCGCTTCTCCTCCTCGGCATGCAGTGGATGGTTTTCGGGATACTCCCACCCAACGCCGACATATTGCTACATCCCCTCGCGCGCGCCGGATGGGTCGGCCTATTCGTCACGGCGCTCAACCTCCTCCCTATCGGGCAACTCGACGGAGGTCACGTCCTCTACGCCGTCGCTCACTCACGCTATCGCCTAGTGACCATCGCTACAACCGCAGTGCTGATCGCCCTTGTGTTCGTGTCGCCGGTGTGGATGATATTCGCTCTCATGGCGCTCGTTCTCGGTCGTAAGCACCCACCGCCGTTGGATGACGCCACTCCTATCGACGAACGACGCAAGTGGATCGGCTATGCGTGCGGCCTGATCTTCATCCTGTGTTTCATACCGAATCCGCTCACCATAGTGGGGCTATAGCAGATGGGGCGTCGCTGTACGACAATCCTGTTGACGCTTCTACTGGGCACGCTGCACGGATGTGACGTATTCCGGACAGGTACGCCCGAAAGCCCTGGAAACGTTGCCGCGTACCCACAAGCGACCAGCACCGACAATGTGTTAGAGATTATAGCCATAGCAACTACACATAAGGACAATCTGGCCTATCTGGAACGTCTGACTGACGATTTCGTGTTCCTACCCGACGATCTGCAGAGGGAAAGCGACGCGTTCCGGACATTTCCGGATCCATGGGAGAAACGACAGGAAGACTCTTTCCTCGGAGCGCTGTTCAGCAATATCGACTCGCTGGGAGTAGAATGGGCAGGAGCTGTCGCGCAATTCACTGGAGACGACGCCGAGGTAGCTGCCGACTACACCCTCACCGCATGGAAAACTGCGCAACCTGCCACGATCTATAGGGGCCAAACCGTCATGGCCATGCGGCAAGTTGCCGGAAACTGGTATATTCACACTTGGAGCGACGTTGCTCTTGCAAACACGACTTCCACGTGGGGATTGCTCAGAGCGCAACTGCTGGCTGGTGGCTGACCGAACGGCCGCCGCTCTCCGGCTTCCACGCACCCGGTACTCACGATGGTACTACGGCGATCAGTCTGGGGAGGGATACCCCTGATACTTGCAGCAGGATGCGATCTCCTCAATCAGACACCGATTGTCGATCCGATTGCACCCAGCGAGCGCATCGCCGCGCCACTCAATCTTTCCAAGCCCGACAGCGTCCTGAAGATGATCGGCTACATTTTCGATCAGCATACCCCGCAATCGGCTCAAGATTTCGGGGATATACTCTATAAGGGATACGTCTATCGCTACGACGGGCCCGGCGACGATCTCGACCTTGAGCTCGACCGCGCGTCGGAAATCCGCGTATACGAGAACATATTCAGTCACTACGAGAACATCGAAGCTCAGTTCGTTGAGGAGATGCAGTGGACTGAGTACGGCATCGATAACAACGCTCCCGACGGAACGCTGCCGCGGCATATCTCCGCTGAACACCCCGCGGAAGACTGGGTCGTGATCCGTGTAAGTGCGGATATGAGCTTCACGTATTCCGACCAATACGGTCAGCAGGCAGGCTACATAGTACGTCAGCGATTCGACATGGCATTCAGAGTGGCCGCTGTAACGCCCGACTCAGTCTGGCAGCTTGCCTCGTGGACGGACCGTGAATCGCAGATCAGCGTGAAACGTGCGCGTGCCGACTGACGTTGACTCCAACCTTATGTCAGAACGCGTTTCCATTGAGCGATCTTGTTCGCTTCTCCTTCCATACCATATTCCGTGTATACAGCGATCCATCGGTCATAATGCTCATAGTTCCGTATCATCGGTCGAAAGCCCAGGTTTATATAAGCCTTAACCGCAGCTTTCCGAAACTCATCGGTCGAGAGATACACCTCCGGTACGCCCCAATTACGAAACACTTTGCACACCTCTGCGCTGGCCCAATAGGAAAGTTTTCTGCCCTGATGCTCCGGCACCACTGCAACCATATGAAGCTGCCCGCGCCGCCAGTCGTTCTCAGTGTCGAGCCAGGCACACGCTGTGGCTACCGCCGCGCCCTCTTCTGTACTGATGAAGAGAAGACCTTCATGTCGGAATTTCGGTACAACGGTAAGTACCTGTCTGGTCGTCTCCGCCGTATATTCTCCAAGGTGGCCCGCTCTGTTGATGATATCGGACCATATCGCTTCGTCGCCGGGCCTGTACGAGCGCAATTTGTATCCGGAGGGGGGCGCAATGGCGGGCAGGTCATCGTAACTTATCAGGCGCATCTTCAGTTGGTCGGGCATCCGATCATCTCCGTAATCTGAGACAGCATTGCAGGCTATCGTGGGGGTATGAGTGTTTCGCAGGTTCGCGCACCGTCTTGCGATGTCCACTGCCGCGTTCGCGGTATTGTTCGTTCTGGCGCAGCTTCTTATCGTCGATTCCCTCAAGCACGGCCTTCCAGACCTGGCAGAACTGGAACGTATTCGCCCAAAGCTCACCAGCATCATGTACTCCGACGATGGCAAGATACTCAAAAGATTCGCCATTCAGAAACGTGTGCTGGTTCCCTACGACGAATTTCCGCTGGCTCTGGTCAACGCCCTCCTATCGAGCGAAGATCGCAAGTTTTG
>CAZSJP010000002.1:16243-17406 GCA_964606675.1 uncultured bacterium | reverse complement strand
AGATATACTGGGCCTCATGCGCGCGATGTTCGTCAGCGTGGTGGAGTTGAGGGGCCCCAAGGCCACCAGCACCGTGACGCAACAGCTAGCAAGAGATCTGTTCCTGACCAAGGAGCGCAGTCTGCTGCGCAAGGCGCGTGAAGCGGTTCTGGCCGTGCGCATCGAGCGCACCTACACCAAGAAAGAGATCCTGCAACTCTATTTGAATCAAGTTTATTTCGGTGCGGGTGCGTATGGTGGTGCGGGTGCGTACGGCATCCAGGCCGCCGCAACCACCTATTTCAGTTGCGATGCGAAAGACCTTACAACAGGCCAATGCGCAACTTTGATTGGTATGCTCCCCGCGCCGAATCGCTACAACCCGGTGCGACACCCTGATCGGGCTCGTACCCGCCGCAATATCGTGCTACGTAGCATGAGACGAAACGGTGCGCTCAGCCGTGCCGATGCGGATAGCATCGCGCTGTTGCCGATGGTCACTTCGCCTGTCCAGGAAGAAATCGGCATTGCCCCATACTTCACCGAATACGTCAGGAGATCCTTCGGGCGCCGCATTTTTCAATCGGATACGTTGCGATTGCGTTTCTCACAGACTCTCGGGCTACCCGACTCGGTCACACCCTACCAACTCATCTATGAGGGTGGCCTAACGATTGAGACCACCCTTGATACCAGGTTGCAGGCTGTCGCCGAACGTGAGTTGAAGGCCTGGGCCGACACCCTTCAGGCACGTATAGATACAGAAGTCGCCGCATATCCGGACTCATTCTCCCATTGGATCGCAGAACGGTTCGTCCGCGTAGATTCGACCCTATTGGGTCCTATGGCTGCTGACACCCTTGCCGCCGATTTTGCTATGCCGGATTCCGTTGTTGCCAAACGCATACAGTCGGCTTTGGTGGCGGTAGACGTCAAGACCGGAGCAATCCGAGCAATGGTCGGCGGGCGAGACTTCGACGAAACGAAGTTCAACCGCGCCGTACAGGCACTCCGACAACCTGGGAGCGCGTTCAAGCCGTTTGTGTACACCGCCGCAATCGACCTTGGTCGTACACCTGTGACCCAGCTTCAGAACCTGCCGATCACGCTGACGGAGATGGTCGACAGCGTCTGGACAGAGTGGCGTCCCGATAACTATGATCGTTCAATCGGTGGACCCACTA
>CAZSJP010000002.1:0-16233 GCA_964606675.1 uncultured bacterium | reverse complement strand
TGCGGTACGCACTCACCAAATCCTACAACCTCGTCGCACTCAGGTTGATCGATCCCACTAGAGATGGCATCAGCCCGAGAACTGCCATCAAGTATGCCCGGTACATGGGCTTGACAACTCGTCTTCGACCAGTGAAATCACTTGCATTGGGCGTGGGGGAAGTGAAGCTGCTCGAACTGACGTCAGCTTATTCTACGTTTGCCAACAGCGGAATTCATGTAGAGCCATTCGCTGTCGGCCGGATCGCATCGCGGAACGGGGTCACGTTGGTACCGAAACGTACGTCCGGTAGGTCGAAACAGGCCTTCAGCCCTCAGACCGCGTTCATCATGGTTACCATGCTCAAAGACGTTATGGACCGAGGCACGGGCGGAAGCTCGCGGTGGAAATGGCGGTTCCATCGCCCTGCCGGCGGCAAGACAGGCACCACCAACGACTACGGAGACGCATGGTTCCTCGGATTCACGCCGGAACTTGCCTGCGGGGTGTGGGTCGGATTCGACCAGCGTGCCGACATGGGACGCCAGCATACCGGCGCTGGAGCAGCGTTGCCGATCTGGGCACAATTCATGAGAACTGGGCTCGATACCTTAGGAGCGCCGTTCACCGAGTTCGTGATGCCTGAAGGTGTTGAAGAGGTCGAAGTGTGCAAGGATACCTACCTACGCGCCACACGATACTGTCCTACCAGGTACACCGAGTATTTTCGCTCCGACGAGATACCCATGGAGTGCGACGTTCACAGAATCCAGCTTCGGACTCCGGAACGTCCACGTGAGGACGCCGGCAGCAGATTCCGCTTCTGAGATACCACCCTCCGCTCCCGATCCCTATGGAACCGGCTGCTTCCACACGTTCTCGAACCCCAGCCTCTTGGTCAGCTTGAGCGCGTCTTCGTACTCCTCCCTGCTCAATCGACGGTGCAGTCCCCGGTACGAATCGGCTCTGTGTGCAGGATGATATTGCGACATGATACTGAGAGTTACGTGCGTAGATAGCTCATCGGCGACAAATTCCAGCGTTTCTTGAAGTCCCGCCAAATCGTCCGGCAACACCAGCAGCCTGGTGATTAGGCCGCGCTCAACGACGCCATTGCGGTCGGAGACCACGTCGCCGACCTGCTGGTACATTTCTTTCACAGCCGCCCGTGAGTGGCGAACATAGTCCGACACCCCACTCAACTCCTCCGTTCGATCCGTTCTTCCGTACTTCATATCTGGCAGATAGATGTCCGCAACGCCGTCGTAGAGCGACAGCATCTCCAACGAGTCGTATCCGTTCGAGTTGTACATGATGGGTATCGACAGTCCGCTGTTCGCTGCCACAGCGATCGCCTCAAGCACCTGCGGACCCACGTGCGTTGGCGACACCAAGTCGATATTGTGGCATCCGTGGCGTTGCAGTGCTAGCATCATCTTGGCGATGACATCCGCGCTTGCGGGAGGCGTCGTGTCGACCTGGCTGATGTCGTGATTCTGGCAGAATACGCACTGCAAATTGCAGCCGCCGAAGAATACTGTTCCGGTCCCATTGAAGCCGCTCAAGCCCGCTTCTTCGCCGAAATGAGGCATCGCGCTGGATACTGTCGCCATGGCACCGGTCCGACATACCCCCGACTCGCCTGCCAAGCGGCTCGCGGCGCATTCCCGCGGACAGACGCGGCATGGGTCCAGCAGCTTCCGAGCACGCTCGGCACGCCGTAGCAACTCGCCGCTCTCCGAGATATCTCGATACGACGCTGTCACCGGCCATGATCTCCTGTTTGGGCGCAACGGTCGCACCGCACTCGTTGCCGCCGGCGAAATCGAATTGACAACCCATTCACGCCAGAAGTTCTCTCTGAATGCACCGGAAGGCCGCCTCTCCCACTTGATAACTCAGACACTCATGTCGGAGCGAATAGGCCTATCGCAACAACGTAACCCTTTCAACCACCATGGTATTTCCGGTGATGAGCGGCACGAAGTACACACCACTTGCCATGGCTCGTCCGTTCTCATCTCTTCCGGTCCAAACGATGGTGTAGCGTCCGCTCTCCCGTCGCTCGGACCACAACCGCCTCACGACCCGGTCCGACAGATCGAAAACCGTCAGGGATACCTCCCCGTCGGTCGGGATGGTGTATCGCAGCGTAACAGCGGCGTTGAACGGGTTGGGGTAGGTGACCAACGTGGGCGATGCGTTCAATCGCGCCGCGTGTTGCACGGAGGACACGTACACGCCGTGGAGCGCAGCCCACGGCCCATCGCTCGCCGGGCCAAAACGAGCGTGTGTACCTCCATTTGCGTCAATGTCATCCCATGTCCCCTCTTCGCAACCGCGCCCGATACGAACAAGATTACTGCATATGTGACAACTTGTCAACCATGCGCCCTTTTGTAGCCAGATGGGTGCCCACGTATCGCACAAATCCACGTTGTGGAAGGTGATGCTCTTGACAGGTCCGTGACCAAAGCGGTATATTATCCTGATGCGACTGAGGTCCCGGGGCTAACGGCCCCGATTTCGGAGATTAGAGCGATGAGTTCCAATCTGATCGCCATGCCGGCTAATCGTGCCTCGAAAGGCGCTCGGCAGGGGTCCGTCTTGCGGGCGATCGATCAGACAGCGACCCACCTCCTGGAACTTCTCCTTGTAGTTCTGGCTCTGGGCCTTCTTGTACCGGTACCCCGGTAAGAGGCCCTTTCGCCGATTAAGCTTCCACGAAGCAACACGGTAGAATGGAGCCTCGAACCCGGCGGTTCGCGGAAAGGCCTTGACGTATGCGGTTTGCCGGCACTGAGCAGAAGGGAACATTGATATGAGAAGCGACACGATCAAATCCGGCGTTCAGCGCGCCCCTCACAGGAGCCTCTTGCGAGCAACCGGCGTGATTCGTTCGGACGAAGACTTTCAGAAGCCGTTCATCGCCGTGGCCAACTCCTTTGTCGAGATCGTGCCGGGACATGCTCACCTGAACAAAGTCGGTGTCATCGTCAAGGATGCCATACGCGAAGCCGGAGGCGTCCCATTCGAGTTCAACACCATCGGTGTCGACGATGGCATCGCAATGGGCCACGTCGGCATGAAATACAGTCTGCCGAGTCGAGAGCTGATTGCCGATTCGGTCGAGACGATGATCCACGCGCACAGATTCGACGGAATGGTCTGCATCCCCAATTGCGACAAAATCGTTCCGGGCATGCTGATGGCCACCGTTCGCTGCAACATACCGACGATATTCGTCTCCGGCGGCCCGATGGAAACCGGCAGATCGCGTGCGGGCAAAGCGATAGACCTCATCAGCGTCTTCGAGGGAGTGGCCGAGCATACAGCGGGCACAATGGATGCATCCGAACTGGACGAACTCGAGCACCTTGCGTGCCCGTCTTGCGGCTCATGCTCCGGCATGTTCACCGCCAACTCGATGAACTGCCTTTCCGAAGCTCTGGGCATAGCTCTTCCAGGAAACGGCACGATTCTGGCTACCGACGAACGCCGGCACGATCTCTACAAGGAGGCCGGACGACGTATCCTCGATCTCGTTGAGATCGATCTGAAACCGCGCGACGTCGTCACGCAGGAATCCATCGACAATGCGTTCGTGCTCGACATGGCGATGGGTGGATCGACGAACACCTTGCTCCACGCGTTGGCGCTCGCGTCCGAGGCGGAAGTCGAGTACGATCTGGACCGCATCAATGGGCTGTCGAGGAAGACGCCCAACATATGCAAAGTCTCGCCGTCGAGTGGTTTCCACGTCGACGACGTTAACAAAGCCGGCGGAGTTAGCGCGATACTGGCCGAAGTGTTGAAGATCCCCGGCCTACTGAAAGGCGAATGCATCACCGTTACCGGCAAGACTCTCGCCGAGAACATAGCCGGAGCTGAAATTTTCGATTCGGAGTGTATCCGGTCGATTAACACACCATACAGCAAAGAAGGCGGGCTTTCGCTCCTGTTTGGTAACCTTTCACCGGACGGTGCGGTCGTCAAGACAGCGGGAGTCGATCCCAAGATGCTCGTGTTCGAGGGTCCCGCCGTCATCTTCGAGTCGCAGGAAGAAGCCGGCGAAGGCATCCTCGGCGGCAAGGTCAAGGCGGGTGACGTTGTCGTCATACGCCATGAAGGCCCCCGCGGTGGCCCCGGCATGCAGGAAATGCTTGCCCCGACGAGCTACATAGCGGGTCAGGGGCTGGGTGACAGCGTCGCACTCATCACCGACGGACGCTTCAGCGGCGGAACCCGGGGCGCGTGCATCGGCCATGTTTCTCCCGAAGCAGCCGTTGGCGGACCGATCGGATTGCTTGAGGAAGGTGACATAATCGAGATCGACATACCGGAGCGCAAGCTCGCCGTGAAGCTGACAGACGCCGAACTTGCAGACAGACTGAAGAAATGGCAGCAGCCCGAGCCGAGGTTCAAGACAGGGTGGCTTGCCAGATATACCGCAATGGCCACCAGCGCGAACACCGGCGCCGTGCTGAAGTGGGATTGCAACTAACATGGCGACGACGTCCCCAATCGTGTCGGCTGTGACGTGGCTGCGAACACGCGTGTTGCCACGCGTGCTTGCGCTGCTCCGCGTGCACTGGGCAATCGTGCTCGTGATGCTGGTGCTGATGGGAACAGAGTATACCGGCCAGCGGTGGACGCAGTTCATCCAGACATACCAGAACGGGGTCGTTCAGAAAGGCAGCTACTCCCCGCTGGCAGTTCGCGGCATACCCTGGGCCATGCAAGATGAGACGTCGTACTGGGCGATCGGAGTGAGGCTGGCGCAGGGGCTGTGGAGCTCGTACCGAGTGCCGGATGTCGAAATATTCGAGCACCGTGACAGCCCCACGGTCTTGCCGGCCCTCACGTTCAACACACTTGCGATGTTCATCAAGCTGATAGGCGATCCGGAGATGTCGTTTCGGGTGGCGAGAGTCCTGTTTGCGGGCCTGGTGCGGCTCAGCATCTACCTTGTGGTGCGATGGGCAACCGGAGGGATATTGATCGCGCTTGTTGCATCGGTGCTGACGATGACCGCAGCTCCTTTGTTCCTGTCGATTCTGCCGCTTCGCCCCCCCGGAATGGACATTGTCGGCTTCGCGGAGGCGGTTGCCAATCCTGCTTCCGGGATCAACCAATTCTATCGGATACCTTACGTTGCGTGGGCGTTTCCGTGGCTGATGGCAACCGTCGCAGCGGTTGGCTGGGCACTGCGGAAGCAGACAAGATGGGCAGTGATGGCCGGCGGCGTTGCCGTTGGCACACAGCCCCTGGTATATCCGTATTTCGCCTCTTCCTGGGCTATCGGTCTGCCGCTGTTGACGCTGTGGTTCGCTGCGTGTCGGGACTGGGAGCGGGTGAAGACGATGATCCTGCTGGGGGTGGTGGCAGCGGTTGCCGCGGTGCCCGCGCTCATCCAGCATTGGGAGCTGAGGTCGTTGTCACAGTTCTCCGAGATCATGTTCTCGTACACGCGCACCGTCGGCACCGCCAACTTCGATTGGTACGGAGTGACGTACCTTGTCACGATCATATTGCTCTGGGTTGCGGCGACCAAGTTGTCCGGAGACTGGCAGATGACGTTGCTGGCAGTGCTTTCATGCATGGCCGGAGCGGCGTTGTTGCTCAATCATCAATTGATATCGGGCGCCGAAATGTTGAATTACCATTGGAAATTGCGAGTCTTGCAGCCCTTGATGGTTCTATCGGCAACGGTGGTCGCCGGGATGGCTGCAAGGTTCGTCGTGATACGATGGCAGAAGGCAACCTCCTGGAGGGTCGCGGGACCAGCCTTGGCGGCGGTTCTCGTCTCGTACTCGGTTGGTGGAGCCGTGCAATGGCGCATGGAAACGGCCAAGTCACAAGCAGCTCTGAGCTACATCCCTTACGATCACAAGGCAGGCTACAGATGGCTTCGCGAGAACACGGATAGAGAGACAGTCGTGATGGCTCTAAGCTCCGACCATCAGCGTCTCTTGCAGCCCCTGGGCGGGGTCTACACCTACATTCCGTCCGCCGGGTGGACGGTCACGCCCTACCAAGAGCGCGTGTCCAGATGGGTTGCCGCCTGTAGGTACTATGGAATGAGCACAGCCGGTTTCGATACGCTGATCGGCGGGCCCGGCACGCGGGTGCTCTACAACAGGTAGCCGGCGCATATGAGCGCGGAGAAGCCGCCATGGTGGTTCGAGCGCACGACATACCACTTGCCGATGTTCCTCTATCGTTTTAGAAAGAGCACAAGGTCCGATGCGCCATACGCGTTTCCGGACAGCGTCGAGACACAGTTGCGGCAACGTTTCGCTGCCATCGAAGACATCGAATCTGCGTTGCGCCGATTCCACGTCGATTACATCTGGCAAGGACCTTACGAAAGAGACGTCGGCATAGACAGTTTGGACAACGAACGCAATGTTGAGATTGCATTTGAAAACGGCAGAGTGCGCATATATCGCGTTCTGAACAACGAGGCATTTGCGCCAAAGACGGAAAATACGATCCGATGACACGTGTTCACATAGGCATAATCGGCGGTGGCGGCATAGTCCAAGGCAGGCACATACCGGGCTTCAAGCCGCTGCAGAACATCGAGATCGTTGGGATCTGCAACCGCTCTCGCGAATCGTCTGAGTTGTTCGCAGGCGAGTTCGCCGTTCCGAATGTTTTCGACGACTGGCGAGAGCTGGTCAATTCGGACGAAGTCGATGCGGTACTGATCGGAACGTGGCCGTACATGCATTGCCCGATCACGTTGGCAGCCCTCGAAGCCGGCAAACACGTGTTTTGCCAGGCCCGAATGGCCATGAACGCTGCGGAAGCCGCGGCCATGCGAGACGCCGCGCGACAGAGTTCTCTTGCCACCATGGTGTGCCCGGCGCCGACAGAGATTCCTTACGACCGGCTCATGCGGAAGTTGTTGCGTGAAAGGTACGTTGGCGACATATTTGCCATACACGTTCGCGTGCTGAACAACCAATGGCTCGACCCGTCTAAGGAACTGCACTGGCGTCTGAAACCGGAACTGTGTGGGGTCAACACGCTGATGGTCGGCCTCTACATAGAATGGATACATCGCTGGTTCGGGCCGATCGCACGCGTCGGCTCCACCATCGCAACCCGAGTGCCCGAACGGCGGGATCCCAATACCGGCGAAATGCGGAACGTGGAGTACCCGGATACCGTGCTCATGCATGGTGAAATGGAAACTGGAGCACTGATCGCTTGCGAGTTCAGCGGCGTCCATAGCGGCACCAAGCAGGACGTGATAGAAGTCTACGGTAGCAGAGGCATGCTGCGCTACAACGTCGGGGAGAATCTCATCGGCGCACGGGATGGCCAAGAGCCAGAAGTCATCCCAGTGCCCGACGACTTGGTACGGCCGTGGACGGTCGAAGCCGACTGGGTAGACGCTATTCGCGATCCGTCGCAACCCCTCAGCAAGGATGTCTGCAATCCATCCTTCAAAGACGGCGTGCGATACATGGATGCTACCGAAGCGATATACCACAGTTCAGAGAGCGCTCGTGCAATAGACCTGCCTCTGTCGGACGAACTGCGATTGAACACTCCTGCCATTGGCCGGAGAAACGACTGAGCATGGCTGAGGCCCCAGGCTCGGCATTGCCGATGAGCCGAGGCCGAATGACGATATGAACCAAGGAGTCAACTCATGAGTGCAACTTCACTATCTCCGGCCGCGGCTCGGGCCACCGATCTGAAACACCTGTGGCGACCCGAAATGGAGGGCAAGGAACACACCGGAGCGGAGATATTCGTCGAATGTCTCATTCGCGAAGGTGTCGACGTTATTTTCGCCTACCCCGGCGGCGTGGTGCTCAATATCTTCGACGAGTTCCATGCTCGCGGCGACGAGATCAAGCTGATCGTCCCGCGTCACGAGCAAGCTGGCGGCCATGCAGCCGACGGACTGGCCCGTGTTACAGGCAAGGTTGCCACCGCGATGGCGACGAGCGGGCCGGGTGCTACTAACCTCGTGACTGCGATAGCGACGGCTCACATGGACAGCATTCCCGTTGTCTTCTTCACCGGGCAGGTCTCGTCGGGTCTCTTGGGCTCCGACGCTTTCCAGGAGGCCAATTCGATTGGCATGACCCTTCCGATGGTCAAACATAGCTATTTGCTGGAGAGTGCAGACGACATCGCCCGTGTGATCCGTGAAGCGTACCACATCGCCGGCAGCGGCCGACCAGGCCCCGTCCTGGTGGACATACCGAAAGACGTTACGATCAACAAGGCGATGTTCCACTGGCAGGAAGAGGTCGACATACGCGGCTACAAGCCGAAGACTGAAAGTAGCCTCGAACAAGTCAAGCAACTCGCCGCCGCGATTGAACAAGCGGAGAAGCCGTACCTGTACGTCGGTGGTGGCGTTGTTCTGTCCGAGGCCCGCGATGAGCTGATGGAACTCGTCGATAGGACCAACATTCCCGTCACGACGACCTTGATGGCACTCGGAGCGATTCCCGGAACGCATCCACTGTTCGTCGGTATGCCGGGTATGCATGGCAGCAAGCTGGCGAACATCGCGTTTCAGGAGTGCGATCTGATAGTCTCCGTCGGCGCGAGGTTCGACGACAGAGTTACGGGCAAGTTGGATGCTTTTGCCCCGAACGCGAAAATTGCGCACGTCGATATCGACCCGTCTTCGATAAAGAAGATCATAAAGGTCGACTACCCGGTTGTCGGCGACGCCAAGTGGGTGCTGACTGAGCTGAACAAGATCGTTAAGCCGCGTCAGCCCAACGGCTGGAACGAGAAGATCGCCAAGATGAAGAAGTCGCATTGGTTCAACTACGACCGGACGACCGACGTGATTCACCCGCAATACGTGGTCGAGAAGCTGTGGGAAATGACGAAAGAGCGCGACACGATCATCTGCACCGAAGTCGGTCAGATCCAGATGTGGGCGGCGCAGTTCTACCTGTTCGACAAACCTCGTCGTTGGCTGACTTCCGGCGGGCTTGGGACGATGGGGTATGGCTTCCCCGCCGCGATAGGCGCGCAGTTTGCCTGCCCGGAGGCTTTGGTGATCGACGTCGCAGGCGATGCTTCTATCCAGATGAACATCCAGGAACTCGCAACGGTTGTCGAGCACAACATGCCCGTGAAGATCGTTATCCTGAACAACGGATACATGGGCATGGTGCGGCAGTGGCAGGAGTTTTTCTTCGAGCGCCACTATGCCGGCACCGACACGAGCCTCGGCCCGAACTTCGCCAAGGTTGCCGAGGCGTTTGGCGCCAGAGGATTGACGGCGAAATCCTACAACGAGGTGACGACCGTTCTGCAAGAAGGCATCGCGCACAACGGCCCGGTGGTCATGGATTTCCATGTGAATCGTGAAGAGAACGTGTACCCGATGGTTCCTGCGGGCGCTGCGTTGCACGAGATGAGAGATGGAGAATGGGCATGACGGCGAATCGCAGACACGTGATAAGCGTGCTAGTCGAAAATCACTTCGGCGTGCTGGCGCGCATCAGCGGATTGATAGCTGGGCGTGGGTTCAACATAGACAGTCTGTCGGTCGGAGAAACCGAAGACCCGACGGTTTCGCGTATGACCATCGTCACGCACGGCGACGAGGACATCATCGAGCAGATCGGTCATCAGTTGAACCGCCTGATCGACGTTGTCAGCGTTACCGATCTGACCGAGAATCCACACGTTGAAAGGGAACTCATTCTGCTCAAGGTGTCCGTGCAAGGCCCGCAGGCCCGATCGGAGATAATCCAGATCGCAGACGTCTTCAGAGCCAGAGTGGTCGACATCAGCGGGCCGACTATCACCATCGAGGTCACGGGCGATCAGGACAAGATTGGTGCAATCATTGAGATGCTCCGCCCGTTCGGCATCAAAGAGATGGCTCGCACCGGAGCGGTCGCTCTCGGGCGAGAGCGGAACGACGGGGTATAGGACGCGAGACTCGCACCGGAATGGCATAACAGAACGGATACGGAGCACCATGTTGTGAAGCGCTGGCGATGGATCGAACACGTTGCGATAGGCGCCGTCATCGTTACTCTCGCCTACTTTTGGTGGTTGACGCCAGCAGAAGTCCGGGAACGCTACCTTATGCGCGCCGTTGCCGGCGCGGGCAAGACCGTATCGATCTTTCTGCCGGGCGCGCCCGATCCGCCGGCCATTGGGCCGCACCGTCCGCCTATCGGGGTATCCATGGCGGATGCTGATTCCCTGTTTCTGGCTGACACCGATCGCGGCTGGAAAGTCATATGCATCGAGAACGGTCGCGTGCGCTACAATCACGCGCAGATGCACTATGAGCATGCAATGCATCCCGACCTCGTTCGACTGCGGGCGGAGTATCAGCTTGACACGGTAGTCGCTAGCGGGAACACCGACCTGGAGCGTATCGTCGCGTTGATGGGATGGGTGGCTATCCGGTTGCCCGTCGGCTCGGTACCACTGGTGAGGGATTACAGTCCGTCGTGGGACGTATTTCAGATGCTCGCCGACGCCGAGAGAGGCATTGGTTTCATATGCGGTGATCGATCTATGGCGCTTCTGCAGATAGCAACCGCCATGGGGTTTACGATGCGCGGCATCGCGCTGCAGCGTCGTATTGGAAACGGACACTCATTGGTGGAGGTATGGTTGGATGATCGCCGTCAGTGGGTGGCCCTGGACTCTTACATCAACGGTTACTACGTCATGGATGATGAGCCTGTACATGTCGCGCGCTTGCATCGCGCCTTCAGGAAGGGACGGTCGAATGACGTGATTCTTGCGAGAGATATCGGCGAGTTTCGAAGCAGCGATGGAGTTGCGTTTTCCCGACTTGGGGGCCTCTTTCAGACGTTCGCGTATATGATGCGCCTTGATCTACGCTCAACGATAGGCTTGCCACACTGGCATCCGCGACGGAATCATGTCTATTCTGACATTCTCTGGGCAGAATCAGACCTAGATGCCAAAGTACACTACGCGCAACTGACGGATGATCTCGGCTTTGTGTACTTCCCACTGAACGAAGTAGAGATCGCCGTTGACACGATACGATCGTCAGCGGGAGTGCTTCGCCTCAGCTTCGCAACGGAGACACCGAATTTCTGTGGGTTTGACGTGACATTAGAACAGACAGACGATTCGGGAACCAGTTCGCGTCTGGAGACAATGGAGGACGATTATTGGGATTGGGTACTCCCCGACAAAGGAAGTGCGGAGATCACGATCAGGACAAGAAACACAGCCGGCCGGATCGGCTACCCGTCACGCTTCGCTGCGTTAGCGACGAGGTCACCGGCGATCAGGACAAGATCGGCGCAATAATCGAAATGCTTGTCCCGTTTGGCATAAAGGAGATGGCTCGCACCGGAGCGGTCGCTCTCGGGCGAGAGCGGGGCGACTGAGGGTAGAACACTGAATGTCAGCAGCCGGAAGAATGTCAACCAAGACGACTATCGTCGTTGGTCGAGAAGGCCGGCCGACGAAACCGGTGGCCAAGCCGTTAGGCCGGCCCACGAACGGACTCGCCGCGAAAGGAAACCCCTTGCCCGCGCGAGTCGCTAGAAAGGATCGAGACAGATGGTAAACGATGAGAAGGCCAAGAAGGCCGAGGGCGGTTCGGTTTCCACCGACGTCCGCGCGCGGATGTACTACGACGACGATGCCGACCTGGGCTTGCTGAAAGGCAAGACCGTAGCCATCATCGGTTGCGGCTCGCAAGGACATGCGCACGCCCTCAACTTGCAGGAATCGGGTGTCGACGTGGTCGTTGGCGAACTGCGGGGGCCCGTATGGGACAAGGCGGTCGAGGCAGACCTCAACGTGATGGCAACCGCCGAAGCTGCCAAGAAGGGCGACATTATCGTGATGCTCGTGCCCGATACCGTGCAGCCCAAGGTGTACGAGTCGCAGGTTGCCGCCAATCTCAAGGCGGGCAACGCGTTGGTGTTCGCGCACGGTTTCAATATCCATTTCGACACCATCCAGGCACCGGCCGACGTCGACGTGTTCATGGTTGCCCCGAAAGGTCCCGGTCACATCGTACGCGCAACGTATACCAAGGGCGGCGGCGTGCCCGCACTGATCGCGATCCATCAGGATCCGTCCGGCACGGCCAAGGACATGGCGCTGGCCTACGCAAAGGGACTCGGCTCCACCAAGGTCGGTGTCATCGAGACGACGTTCAAGGAAGAGACCGAGACCGATCTCTTCGGCGAACAGGTCGTACTCTGCGGTGGGCTGTCGAAGCTCATCCAGACCGGATTCGAGGTGCTCGTCGAGGCCGGTTACCAGCCCGAGATCGCCTATTTCGAGTGCCTCCATGAGGTCAAGCTCATCACCGACCTTATTCACATCGGTGGTATCTCGACCATGCGCTACTCGATCTCCGATACGGCGGAGTGGGGCGACTACGTCGCCGGGAAACGCATCATCACCGATGAGACCCGCAACGAAATGAGGAAGATCCTCGGCGAGATTCAGAGCGGCCAGTTCGCCAGGGAGTGGGTCAAGGAAAACGAAGACGGTCTGCCGAACTTCAAGCGCTACCGCGAAGAGGGCGCCGAGCATCTTATCGAAGGCACTGGCGTGCCTCTGCGTGAGATGATGAGACATGCGCTCGAACTCGATGGTGGCAGCGACGACAAGTTCCTGTCGGACGAGTGATAAACGGCATCGCTCGTGGGAGCGGGCCACATGGGTCACGCTCCCACGGGTGCTGCATAACCGAGGTATATCTCCGCGAAAGGTGGTGATGGACATGGACGGTGAGCTTGGTGGTCTTACTGATCTGTTTGAGACTGATCTGACATCCGTTGTAGGAATGAGCGGGCTTGCCGACACCGTCTCTTCCCCAGAACACCACGAAAGTCGGCGGGGAGTGATACGAAAATGACTGCGGACGGTCCTGTAGAATCTGCCAAAGTCCGGATATTCGATACGACCCTGCGCGATGGCGAGCAGTCGCCGGGCGCGGCACTGAATGTTGCAGAGAAGGTCGAGATCGCCCATCAACTGTCCAGGCTCGGAGTGGACGTCATCGAGGCTGGGTACTCAGTCTCTAGTCCGGCGCAATTCGACGCTGTCGAACGCATCTCGAACGAAGTCGAAGGCCCGATAATTGCCGGCCTGGCTCGCGCGGTTCGGCTGGACATCGAGTCAGCCGCCGATGCCCTGAAGGGTGCGCCGAAGAAACGCATCCATATCTTCATTGCGACCAGTCCGATTCACATGGAGCGCAAACTCCGCAAGAAGCCGGATGAGGTGCTGAAGATGGCCGTCAACGCCGTGGAACTCGCTCATTCGCTCTGCGCCGACGTCGAGTTCTCACCGGAAGACGCCGGGAGAAGCGAGTGGCCATTCCTTGTCGAGATTCTGACGGCCGTCGTCGAAGCGGGCGCAACGACGCTCAACATCCCGGACACTGTCGGATACATGATGCCGTGGGAATACGGTGCCATGTTCAAGCACCTGATCGAGAACGTTCCAGGTGAAGACGTAATCTATAGCACTCACTGCCACAACGATCTCGGGCTGGCGGTCGTGAACAGCATAGCCGGCGTCAGGAGCGGCGCGCGGCAGGTCGAGTGCACCGTCAATGGGCTGGGCGAACGAGCCGGCAACGCCGCTCTGGAAGAATTCGCAATGGCCCTGGTTACGCGTCACAACGAGCTGCGGCTGATGACGAACATCGTGAGCCGCGAGATCGTTCGCACGAGCAAGCTGGTGTCGCGCCACACGGGCATATCGGTGCAGCCCAACAAGGCCATCGTCGGCGCCAACGCGTTCGCGCACGAGTCAGGCATACATCAAGACGGTATGCTGAAGAACCCCCAGACATACGAGATCATGACGCCTGAGTCTGTAGGATGGGACGCCACTCGTATGGTCCTGGGCCGGCACTCGGGCAGGCATGGCTTCAAAGTGCGTTTGGAGCAACTGGGCTACAGCCTGATCGACGAAGAGGTGCAGCGGGCGTACGAGCGATTCTTGAACGTCGCCGATAAGAAGAAGGAAGTCTTCGACGAGGACCTCGACGCCATCGTCTCAGACGAGACGCGTGACGTGCCCGAGGTGTACGTTCTCGATTACATGCACTGCGTGAGCGGTAGCAGCGTACTGCCGTCGGCAGTAGTGCGGATCATGGTCAACGGCGAGTCGAAACAGGAATCGGCCTGTGGCGATGGACCGGTCGATGCGGTGTATTCGGCGATAGCACGGGCGACAGGCGAGGAACTCGTGCTGGAACGCTACTCGATTCAGGCCGTTACGTCCGGTACCGACGCAATGGGTGGCGTCAATATCCGAGTTTTGCACGGTGACGACGTAATCTCGGGCCATGGCAGCAGCACCGACATCATCGAGGCTTCGGCAAAGGCATACATCGACGCGCTGAACCGACTCACCGTAGTCCGGGAACGTTCGTCCGAGCGCAGACCGGAGCATTCTGGAGATAGTTCGACAGTCTAAGGCGGTAACCGGCTGTGTTGTGCTTCGCACACGTGGTGTGCGGAGTACAGCGTTGGTTGGATAGCGGACCCGATACGTGCAACAACTGCCCGTGTCGACGGAAGGATACTACGATGGGCATGACGATCACAGAGAAGATCATGGCCGCGCACTGCGGCAAGGTGACTGTCGAACCTGGTGAGCTGATAAACGCCAGCCTCGACATAGTCATGTGTCACGACGTCACCACGCCTCCGGCGGTCGAGATGCTTGTCAAGAAGGGCATGGATCGAGTGTGGGATAGCGACAAGGTCGTGGTGACGCCCGATCACTTCGTTCCGTGTAAGGATATTCAAAGCGCCAAGTTGCTGCAGAGCCTGGAGGCCTGGGTAAAGCGGCATAACATCAAGAATTACTATCCGCTTGGCCGACATGGTGTCTGCCACGCCATCTTGCCAGAACAAGGTCACATCCTGCCCGGCGAGATCATCGTAGGCGGCGACTCGCATACTTGCACGTATGGCGCGCTCGGAGCGTTCTCCAGCGGCATCGGTAGTACTGATCTCGCCGCTGCGCTTTACTCGGGCGAGCTGTGGTTCCGCGTGCCGGAAGCGATGGAGATCACCCTGAACGGCGAGCCGCCGGAGGGTGTCTACAGCAAAGACATTATCCTGGAGATCATCCGCCGCACCGGCCTCGACGGCGCGCGCTACCGTGCGATGGAATACAGCGGTAGCACGCTCGAGCACCTGAGCATGGAAGCCCGATTCACCATCTCTAACATGGCCATCGAAGCCGGTGGTAAGTCGGGTACCATTCCGGCGGACCACGTCACCGAGGCCTATGTCCGCGAACGCAGACCGGACAACCCGGATTACACGATCTATGCCGCGGATACCGACGCTAAGTACGTCGAGAGCCTGACCGTCGACGTCGACAAACTCGAGCCGATGGTCGCTCTGCCGAATCTGCCCTCGAATGGGCAAGCCGTGCGCGAAATATCGGGCAAGGTCGAGCTGGATCAGGCATACATCGGCTCATGCACCAACGGCCGGATAGAGGACCTCCGTATCGCAGCGTCCATCATGAAGGGGCACGAAGTTAAGTGCCGCACTTTGGTCGTCCCGACCACGTCGTCGATATGGAAACAGGCCAACGACGAGGGCTTGTTCGACATCTTCTATGACGCCGGGTGCGTCGTTTCCACACCGACGTGCGGTGCGTGTCTCGGCGGCCACATGGGTGTGCTCGGCCCCGGCGACGTTTGCGTATCGACCACGAACCGCAACTTCACCGGGCGCATGGGCGATCCGACGTCCGAGGTGTATCTGGCCAGCCCCGCTACGGTGGCGGCGTCGGCCATAAACGGTCGCATAGTCGATCCGCGGCCTCATCTGACGGCCGAATCAGGTTAGTTTCCCCGTGCTGGTCCCGCAGCAATGGGACCGAGAGGCCTGTGGCGAAGATGGTACCGGTTCGTGTGGCAACTAGCTCAGTCAAACTCAAGTGGGTACTGGAAGCGTACTACGACATCGAATGCGTAGCGCCCAGCCGCCCGCCTGCCTTGCCTGACATCTTGGCCGGGTGCGACGCACTCATTCTCGGAGATGTCAGTGTAGAGCAGTTGGGGAAGAAGGGAATCGCGTCGATCCTGGAGTTCCTGAAGCAGGGGGGGGGACTGCTCGTGCATGGCGGGTGGCATGCGTACCAGCTCGGGGGCTGGCACGAGACCGCCCTTCGCGAGGTCGTACCGTTCTGTTTGACAGAACCGTCTGAGTACACACAGAAGTGGTTCTGACTGGCCCAATTTGAGCGGCTCCCGCCTAT
>CAZSJP010000001.1:0-36252 GCA_964606675.1 uncultured bacterium | reverse complement strand
GACGGACAGGTCGCCGGCAAGGGCGATATCGACGGAGCGGCCCGGGAGGAAACATGGGGCTGACGAACTACCTACGAGGGATGCTCGTCTGTGCGCTCGTGGCGCACGGCGCCGCTGCTCAATCGGTGGGACTGACCCGCATTGGCGTTCTCGATCTGACAAGCGAGGACGTGTCCGGTCCGGAGCTTAGTATGCTCTCGGACCGTCTGCGGGCCGAGCTGTTCCAGACAGGCGAATACACGGTCATCGAGCGCGATCAGATGGCTGCCATCCTCGAAGAACAGGGCTTCCAGCAGTCCGGTTGCGTGGCGACCGATTGCGTTGTCGAAGTCGGGCAACTCGCGGGCGCCGAGAAAATGGTGGGCGGCACTGTCGGGCGTATCGGCAGTGTGTACTCGATCAGTCTGCGCATCATCGACGTCGCAACCGGAGCGATCGAGGAAACGGCAGTCAAGGACTGTCGTTGCACTCTGGAGGACATCCTCACGACAACAATCGCGCAGGTGGCCGCCGAACTGGCCGGAGTCGAGCCGATGCAGACGACCGAATTCCAGCGTGGCGAGGGCATGGGCATGCTATTCGTCGAGTCGACCCCGCCTGGGGCGACGATAGCACTGGATGGCAGACTGCGTCGGGAGGTGACCCCGGCGACGTTTCAGCGATTGCCGGTGGGCGAGCACCTGGTGAGGCTCGTCAAAGGCAACCTTGTGGCGAAACAACGGGTTACAATCGCACGAGACAGGCTGGTCAAGGTCACCCTCGCACTCCGCCTTGGTTCCGGCAGTATGTTCATTCAGAGCGCCCCGTCGGGCGCTCCAGTGAAGGTCGATGGCCGAACACGCGGTACAACCCCGGTGCTGATATCTGACCTTGCCGTCGGTAGCCACGTTGTAAGAGTCACTGCGCCGAATCGCGCGCCGTGGCAGGAGCGTGTCCGGGTCGACCTGAACGACCGTGCTGCCGTGATGGCGCGGCTTGAGCCGTGCGGATACCTGAGTATCAGCGTCCAGCCGGCGGGCGCGATCGTGCATGTCGACGGAGCGAGCATAGGAACGGAGACCGTGTCACGCCGGCCCATCGGCGTGGGGAGCCATCTTGTTGTCGCGAAGCTGGCCGATCATGATTCGCTCTCAAGGGACGTGGTGATCCGGCTTGGGCAGGAGACATTTCTGAGTGGCGATCTGCCGCTACTCCCCCAGGTCGCTCGTGTTCGGAAAGCGCGTATCAGGTGGGTTTCGCTCGCTGTCGCGGCCGTTGCAGCCGGGATCGGCTACAGGATGAACATGGACGCCAAAGCTGCTTACGATGAGCGAATGACGGTGTACCGAGAGTACCAGGTGGAGAAGGACAGGCCGGAAGTCGCGCGGCTGCGGGGTGAGATCGATGCCGCGGCAGCGAGAGGGGATGCTGCCGCATCCAAGCGAAACATCTTCTACGGCATCGCTAGTGCCGCACTGAGCATCGGCATCTTGCTGCCGCTGACATTCTGATGCTGCCATGCGCAGGAGGAGGAGGCGCCATGGATGAACCATACGTGACGCACGGTAGGTGGCGGATGATCGTCAACGCGCCAGCGATATGTCTTCTGGGCTTCACGGCTTTGCTTGGTGGCTGTTCAGACAAAGCGACGATACTGCTTAACAACCCAAGGGATCCCGAGGCGGCCAACTATGTTGCGCCGTGGCAGACCGCCCCGTCCATGCCCACCGCGCGGCAAGGCCTTGCGGCTGTCAACGTAGATGGCAAGGTATACGTGGTTGGGGGCTGGAAGGACACCCGCCTCAACACGCTGGAGATCTACGATCCCGCGACGAAATCATGGACGACCGGCGAACCCATGCCAACGGCCCGGATGTATCTTGCGGCCGCCGCCGTGGACGGCAAGGTGTACGCGGTGGGGGGCTTGGACGGCAGCCGCCTCAGCACACTGGAGATCTACGATCCTGCGACGAACTCGTGGCGCACGGGTAGCTCGATGCTCACACCACGAAGCGACCTTGCGGCCGCGGCCCTCGACGGCAAGGTGTACGTGTTTGGGGGATGGAGCGTCGGCGGGAGTCGCCTTAGCACGCTCGAGGTCTACGATCCCGCGACAGACACATGGACGGCAGGGCAGGACATTCCGACCCCCCGGAGCGGCCTTGCTGTTGCAGCCATCGACGGAAACGTGTACGCGTTGGGCGGTTACGGTGGCATGAGCACGCTAAGTATCTACGATCCGGCTGCGCCGCTCGGGGCGCAATGGTCAACCGGCCCGCCCATGCCCGTTCCGCGGTCATTGTCTGCAATCTCAGCCCTCGGGTCCAGGTTGCACATAGTCGGGGGAACGGACGGATACGGGGCGGGTCGCAACCTGCTGCAGATTTACGATACCGCCACGCAATCATGGTCGATGGGCCCGTACATGCCCACTGGACGGGAACGCCTCGCGACCGTGACAGTGGACAGCGTCGTGTACGCAGTTGGGGGCCACGACGGCAACTTCTCCGTCAACACGCTTGAGATGTTTCAGCCGTAGTCGACTGCGTCGTGCGCTGGTGCGCACGTTGGGAGTGTGCTCTTGTCGCCTCCGGCGATGCCGCAGACTCCGCGCCTGCCGCTTTGCCGGACCACAAACGTGCGCACGCCTTGCCGAACGCTACCTATGCTCTTCGCGCCGGTGATCGCGCTTCCGCCACGCGATGATCGGCAGAAACGCTATGGCGCCAACGACAAGGGCTGCAACGTATAGTATGACTTCGGTGACTCCGTCAGTGACCATGCCAAGCCTCCACATTGAATGCCGCTCGCAAAGCGAAGGAGTGACCTCGGATTGGCTTGTGCTCGGTGCAAAGATACGCATTTATGGGCGGAGTTACGGCAAACGGGCGAACGTCGTGCGCCACGCTCACCGGGGTAGCCGTGAAGCAAGTAGAGTGCTGGAGACCGTGTTTCGGTCGGTGGACGATGTTGTGGCTTGAGCGAGGCGAGAGCTCACGCTAGATGTGGAATGTCATGACGTTGTCACCACCCAAGCTGAGGAAGTTGATGATGGACACGCGGTTGAGACGACAGCGCCAAGAGTTCCGGCAGTGTGTCCTCGGCCGCGACCTGCACGCCGGTGTAGGAGGTATTCGCGCCCTCGTACGATTCAGCCGACGCGGCGATATCGTACGTACCCGCAAGGAGGATGAACTTGAAAGCCCCCTCGTCGGTCGTTACCGTCGTCGTGCTGTCGCCGTTCGATACGGCGTGAACCGACGCATTCGGAACGAATGCCCCGCTTGTATCTGTCACGACGCCCGATACGGTACCGGAGAGAATCTTCTTGAACGCCTTGAACGTCGGACGGAGGCTGTACCGATTGGGATTCCATTTCACAGATCGAGGTACGTCGAAATCTATGTATATCTCGACGATCTCGTCGACCTGAATGCTGAATCCCAGATTGACCTTCACACCGGACTGCTCGCCACTGGGAACCACGAGAGGATGCGACTGGCCATCGATGACGACCTCATTGCTGTCTGAAAGCACAAGGCGAAGTTGCGAGTAGGTGCCAACCGCGAGAGGAGATTCCGCAAGCAAGGCTGTAGCACCGTTGATGAGGTCAAGGAAATCGAGTGTCGCGTTCGGCTCGGCGAGTGTGTCCCACACTCCGGTCTCCGAGTTGTGGACACTGACAGACCTGACGGTGAGGTTCACATGCTCGACGTTCCTCGGCACGTCGCCCGGTCTTCCGCCTTGGTCGGACGCAAGAGTGTTGTCGAACGCTTCGATCTTCACAGTGCCCATGTTGCCGCCGTCACTGGCTGGATTGCTGCTGCAGGCGTAGAGCGCAATCGCAGCACTGCACAGTAGAATCAGGAAACATTTCATCTGCGGAACTCTCCTATGTGGACGCTGTGAAGCATTCCTTTGATCCGTTGAGTTTGCAACAAATGTACCGTGAACATCCGATGGAGGAAGTGATGCGGATTACGTGAGGTGCGCAAACGTGCAGAGAAGGCCATCGGACCCGGCGAGCTGCCGCGGCGAGTCGGTGCTTTACGCCAGCGCCTCTGAGAAGAACGGCAGCACGTGCGTCTCGACCCGCTCGACCAACCTGTTGCCGTGGTCGCCGTCGTATTCCTCGTAGACGTGCGGTATGTCGGAATCGGCCAGAGCGCCGGCGAACTCCCGATTGCCGTCGAGCAGCCAGTCGTCGGTGCCGATGTCGAGCCTTACGCCCGCCAGACGACGCAGGTTCGCGCCAAAGGCGTCGAGCATGCCGACCGGCGTCTCCGACTGCCACCTTGCCACGACCGATTCGACCGGAACGACTTGGCCGTCGACCAGCCAAACGGGCAGATCGACGTGGAGCGGCGGATTCTCCATGTTCGGCGACCAGACTGCGGCCATGACGAACTCGCTCATCGCCGCGAAATCGTCGTTCGATGGAAACCGGGCCATGTTCAGGATGTCCGGCCACGAGTCCGACGTCGCGAGGCGGTCGCCGTCGACCGAACCGAGCAGGCCGCTCAGGCTGTAGACGGCACCGAACACGTCCGGATGCTCCATCGCGAGCGCCATCGCGCCGTATCCACCCATCGAGTGTCCCGCGATTCCACGCGACGACGGCTCTACCAGGGTGCGGTACTCGGCGTCGACATCGCTCACCAGATCGCGCGAGATGAAGTCGGCCCAGTTGCCCACAACCGGTGAGTTCGCGTAGAAGCACCCCGCACGCGAGTGCGGCGCGACGAGAATCAGCGGACGAATTCGCCCATCCCCGATCATCCTATCGGCGATCTCGGCGACGAACTCCCACCGTCCGCCACGCTCACCGGGGTAGCCGTGGAGCAAGTACAGCACCGGATAGCGGACGCCGCCGTCGCTCTCGTAGCCCGGCGGCAGGTAGACCAGGACCTCCCGGTCCGGAGAGTCGCCCAGGAAGTTGCCCTCCAGCGCGGGGCTATGCACGAACTTCTCGATCACGTGTGTCTCCTTGGCAACATTCAGAGCCAATACCGCAAGAACTTCACGTCGCCGGGGGTGACGCCGAGTATCTTGGCGACCGTGAACGGCGTGCACGCGCCGGCCTCGGCGTTGTGCTGGTCGCTACCGAGCACGACCTCGGCGCCCATATCGAGCATCGCCCGGAAGAAGAACAGGTAGCGCTCGGCGAACCACTCCTGGTTCTGCCCGAGTATACGCCCCCAACTCGACTCATTGATCTCCATCGGCACGTCGTACTCGACCGATGCCCGTGCGAGATCCCGAATGCTCATGCCGAACAACTCGTCGACGTGAGCCAGCGGGTCGGCATACTGAGCAAGCGGACGACCCGGTGGCCGTTCGGGGTGTTTTGGCCCTACGCCCGTCGCCCCTATGTAGTAGTTCACCCAACCGCGCAGCGGGTGCGCCAGGAAGCAAGGTCTGTCAACCCGGTCGCGAAGCCGCGCCATGTACCCGATCGCCGTCACGAACTCTTTGCCGACGCCGGTCCCGGTACCGACGCTGCCCGGTTCGCCCATGAAGTAGTCGACTTCGGGCACCCGGAATGCCTCCCCGCAATTCCCTTCGACGATGTCGGGGAGAGGTACCTCCGGCCCGAAAGCGATGGCCATGTCCGTGTGCGCCTCGCGGGCCTCCGCCACGTCTGCCGCGAACTGTGCGAAACCCGACATATCGGGGGCGTAGTGATGAAGCTGCTTTCTCGCCGGATGAGTGTACCGACGCCAGTGATCGGTGATGCCCAGCACGCGACGGCCCGTTGCTCGAGCATAGGAAATGACGTCGTCCAACGAGTACGGCTCAGGCCTTTCGGTGCCCGCGTGGAAGTGCAGATCGATGCCGTTGAGCTGAAGATCGTCCCATACAGGTGTCATGTGCGCCTCTTGAGGTTCGATGTCTGCTGGCCGAAGAGCCCCCGTTGAAATGAGGCAGCATCTCGACATGATAGGGGTTCCTCACTGCGTTCGGAATAGCCGGGTGCTGTGGTCGGCTACTTCAACGACGACACCACCACCTACACCCAATGCCGCAAGAACTTCACGTCGCCGGGCTTGACGCCGAGCATCTTCGCCACCGCAAACGGCGTGCATGCCCCCGCTTCGACGCTGTGCTGGTCGCTGCCGAGCACGACCTCCGCGCCCATATCGAGCATCGCCCGGAAGAAGAACAGATAGCGCTCGGCGAACCACTCCTGGTTCTGCCCGAGTATACGCCCCCAACTCGACTCATTGATCTCCATCGGCACGTCGTACTCGACCGATGCCCGTGCGAGATCCCGAGTGCTCATGCCGAACAGTTCGTCGACGTGAGCCAACGGGTCGGCGCAATGTGCAAGAGGGCCGCCCGCCGGTTGCGCTGGGTATTTCGGGCCGGGGCCTGTCTTCCCCACGTAGTAGTTCACGCGGCTGCGCAACGGGTGCGCGATGAAGCACGGCCTGCCGACCCGGTCGCGAAGCCGAGCCATGTGCTCCATTCCTGCTATGTATTCCTCGCCGATTGTGTCGCTCGGGCCGCTGCCGCCCTGTTCGCCCATGAAATAGTCGACTTCGGATGGCTCGAACGCAGCGTCGCAGTTGCCGTCGATGATGTCGGAAAGGGGTATCTCCGGCCCGAAAGCGATCGCCACGTCGGGGTACTTCGTTCTTACATCGGCCACGTCCGCCGCGAAGTGCGCGTAACCGGAAGCATCACCCGTGTAGTGGCGAAGTTCCTTCTTCGACGGACGAACGTATCGGCCCCAATGATCGGTGAGGCCCAGCACCTTACGTCCCGTTGCGCGAGCATAAGCGACCACGTCGGCGAGTGAATACTCCGCCAGCCGTTCGGTGCCCGCATGGAAGTGCAGGTCGATGCCGTTAAGCTCCAGATCGTCCCACGCTGGTTTCATCTGCGCCTCGCTCGCCCGGTGAATCGCCGGGCACGTTCGATGGCCGCGGGCCCGCAGGCTACCCACTGAAGTAAGGCTGCAGCTCTACGAAGTTCACCATGATCTCCTGCCCGACCGGGCCTCGGTCCATTGAGCCGGGCCAATCGGTGATGGTCAGTTCGCCCGTCTCCGCGGTCGCTCTGAACACGACGTGGTGATGGTTGAAGTAGAAGCGATTCTCCGGGCTGAAACGCTCGTGCTTTATCGTCGGATGATGCCCCACGACGCTCTGGAACGTTGGCTCGGGCAGCACCTCGCCGCCCTCGATCTCGAATCCGACGGCGTGCTTCTTCTGGGCCGACACGCCTCCGAGGAAATCGTGATAGTCTGCCGTTATCATCTTCACCGAGTACAGCTCGCCCGGAACCAGCTTCCTGATCGGCTGCGACACCGCGTTCGGACGCTCGGCGCTCCGCTTCAGCAGCAGCGACGTGTCGCCAACCGCCGTGTGCTGCCATCGGCCTTGCAGCATGCTGTAGCCGCCGATGCTCTTGACGGAACAATTGCGTTCGATGCTGACCGGCACCGACCAACCCTCCCAATGCTGAGCGAAGTCGGGGTTCCTGATGTGATCGAGGCGATAGGTATAGCCGAATCGATCGCAGAGCGGCTCGGTGTTGCCCTCGATTCCGTAGTGGCGGTAAAGGCGCGCGGTCCACTTGAGCGTTTCGGCCTCGGCGTAGCCCGACGTCCACCCCGTGATGCCGTATAGCCCCTCGAACTCGGGGGCGGTGGCCATGTATCGAAACTGCATGTCGTAGTAGGCCTTCATGTCGACCGACGGATGGCAGTTGAGCGCGAAGCCGACGGACATGTACCCCAGCACCACGATCATGTTTTCGGCGGCGTCGGGGTACACCGCGCGCCACGCTCTCATCGACCGGCCCATCTTGTCCTCGATGTGTTCCTGCGCCACGTCTTCGTCGTGACGCTCCTGCATGTACCGCTCCCAGGCGACACGGTAGCCACTCTCGAAGACGGCACGATAGAACGGCACGCTCGAGTTGGTCGCGTCGTTCTCGTCGAAGGCACCCCAATCGTCGCGATCTGGGTAGTGCGAGCCGCAGTAGGGATATACCTTTTTGCCGGCGTATCGCGGGTCGGCCGCCAGGCGCCTGACGGTCTCCGTCCGGCCGGGAAATGCCGCTCTATCGCCGCTGAAGAACTCGTCGAGCAGAATACCGTCGCAGAGCGGCTCCTGCATGCCGGGACCTTCGCTCCAGGCGGCGACGTTCTCCTCGACATCGGCGATCTCATCCTGTTCGCCGGGCAGGCTACCCTCGACGATCCACTTGCCGCTACGCTCTTTCCATTCGACGATGCGCGGAACCTGCTCGTCGGAGAAGCCACCGATCACGGTGTTGACATGGTCCAGCACGTACCGCTTCAAGAACTCCCAATCGTACGGTCCGTACTCCGGCACCATAGGGTTGTACTGGTACTTGCAGAACATCAGCTCAGGCACGGCTCGCACGACGAGGCCGCTCGCGCCGCCTGCCGCCGTCACAGTGAATTCGCCCTCGGGCAGATAACGCATCGTCTCTTCGGCGCCGCAGACGGATCGCAGCGATATCCCGTCGCCATCGATAGCCAGCTTCGCGTCCGGTCTGGCGGCTCGCAAGTACACCCACCCTTCGCGCGGGTTCGAAATCTTTAGTTCGGCGCCGGCGGCAAGGTCCTCTTCGGCAGCCAGTTCGATGACTAGGTTGTTCAGCCTCTTCACGGTATCGCTCCCCTTCTATGTGTTTCCGTATCTGCGTCCGATGCTTCCAGGCGGAGATGCAAGAGGGGCGCAAAGCATTGCGCCCCTGAAAACACCTCGCCCTCGACTTCAGTCGAGGGCTGATCTGCACGCGGTTAGACCGCGCCCTGGCCAACCGTGTCTCCAACCCGAAGAGGGAGTGGCACGCGTGGTCGCCGTAGGCGACCATGCCCTACCCCTCCGATGCCGCGTGTGGACAACCTGATGGAAGATCACGTCGAGATATCGGCGACCAGGCTCGTGGTAGCGAGTGCCGGTCTGGGGGGACGCAAGACATGCTGGTCGGGGGTGAGGCCTACAGACGATCGCATGCGCACTCGGTGCGGTACTCGCCACGACATCACGCGACAAGGGATCTGAGAGCGATAGACCTACGGCTCTCTATATCACCTCCTCTTGATCAGCACCCTCTTTCCCAGTCCTGGATGGCTCCCGATCTATCATCGCGGTAATCGCGTCGGTAAGGCTCGCGAACGTGAACGGGTTCTGGCCTGAGAGGATCGGCAACTTGCCGTCCCACCGCCCGGCCGCCGACTGCTGCACCTCCCACTCGGCCTGCTGCGACCGGTAGTCGATGAGCGACTTAGTCAGGCTTTCCGCGACGGCTTGGTTGCCCTTAGCTTCGCCCTCGGCAGCCTTCCTCCGAGCGTCCGCTAGTTCGTTGATGCGGAGCGCCTCCGTCTCTATCTCGCGCCGTTCCGCCTCTTCCTTGGCCTCCGCCTGCTGCCTGATCTCGTACGCGTCAGCGGCCATCTCTCGTTTGCGCGCCTCCGCGAACGCATCTGCTTCCGAGACGGTGTGCTCAGATGACCTGCGCTCCGTCTCAGCGTGCAGCTCGCTTTTCGCCGTTTCTATCTCAAGTGCCTTGCGGGTCTCCTCCAACTCAATATCCTTCTCCTTGTTCATTATCATCTCACGATTCAGCAGATCGCCGGCTTCCGCGAGGTCCGGCTCCCTGAACCCGAAGTGCGTCAGGTCGAGGCCATACACTTCAAGGCGACCGGCTAGCCGCTCCGTCACCGCTGCCTCTACGGACTTGCTCTCTGACTGCAGGAGCTTGATTGCGGAGTAATCATTCTCCCTCATCGTGGCCCGCACTACGTGGCGGCTCTCCTGAGTCACCACCCTTTCGATGCCCGCCCTGCCGAGCTTCTCGTGTGTAACCGATAGTCGATCTGAATCGATTCGGAATCTCAGAGTGTAAAGTATGTCTCCCCTGGCTCCATCCTCGGTTGTTACCGTGAGCGGCACTCCGATGTAGTTTGTGCTCCGTGCCACTTCCTGTAGCTCCCCCGCCTGAACTCTCTCGTACGTTTCGCTTCTTACGGTCATGTAAGTAAGCTCGCGGCGCGGGTATCGCTCTATGGTGTCGGTGACCGGCCTCAACCAGTATTGGCCGGGGCCAAGTACCCTGCCCGTCACGCGGCCACGCCTGAGCACTATGGCGAGCTCGTCCTGCCTGATGCTGACGAAGACAGCTCGCCGGACGAAGAAGAAGAGTAGGAGAATCGCGGCCAAGCCAACTACAGCCAACAGCGCTGTGTACATAAGGTATCCCTCCCAGGCAAGTGGCTGAGACGCTGCGATCAGTTTCGACTCCCTCACAGGCACCTCCCCGCACGTCAGCCTCTGCCAACACTCCGCTCCCAGCAGCGTTGTCGCGGAAAATACCGTACCGATGCTGACTGCGCAAGGGCGTCCGGCGGCCTAGGAACCGCAGTGACTTCGCAACGCCAGCCCTCGACTTCTAGTCGGGAGCGAATGGGGCGGCGTGCCGTGTCCGGGCAGACAACGATGCCAACGTGCCCGCGGGCAAGACGTACCGACGTTCTAGCCGATCGAAGGGGCCCAAGCTCCGCGCCCCCGCGCCGTTTCGTACACGGCCGGAGATTGCGCCTCGGCGCAGCCGAGCAAAGCAATCTCCCAAAGCGGCCGTCAGGCCGCTACGCCAGGCTGCCGCCTACATGCCGCTCTCGTCGAAGTACGGATGCAGCTCGACGTTGTTGCACATCAGCTCCTGCCCGATCGGGCCACCAGGTTCTTCATCGGTCGCCCAGTCCGAGATACTGAGCGTTGCCACGCCGTCTCCGGCGCGAAATACGAGCTGATGGAAGTTGAGCCAGAACGGCTTTGCCGTCGTGAACGGCTCCTGCATGTGAGCGTAGTTGTTGGCGACGACGCTCCGGAACGTCTTGCCCGCGATTACATCAGCACCGTCGACCGACAACGACAGCCCGTGCTGTTTCTCCTCGGAACGACCCGCCACCAGATCGCCGTAGTCGCCGCTGATCATCTTGACGCTGTAGAGCTTCCCCGGCTCCAGGTTTCGTATCGGCTGGCTGAGAGCATTCGGGCGCTCGTCCGAGCGTTCCACGTAGAGGAACGTGTCGCCGGCGCTGGTTCGCGGCCACCGTCCCTCGATATGCCCGAAGCCAGGCACGCTCCTGGCGGCGACGTTCCTCTCGATCCAAATCGGCACGTCCCAGCCTTCGAGGTCGAAGTTAAACTCTGGGTTGTAGATATGATCCGACTTGTATTTCCAACCCAGCCGCTCGGTGAGCATGTCCGTGTTGCCTTCGATTCCGTAGTGTCGGTAGAGCCGCGCCGCCCAGCGCACCGTCTCTTCGTCGGCGTATCCGGCGGTGTACTCCATTATGCCGTACAGGCCGTCGAACTCGGGCCGGTTCGCGACGAAGTTGAACTGCATGTCCATGAAGACTTTGTAGTTGACTGAGGGGTGGACGCTCAGCGTCTCGGTGATGGTCATGTATCCGAACGTTACCAGCAGCTGGCCCGGCGATCCGGGGAACACTTCCTGCCAGCGTTTCACCGGCTCGCCCAGTCGCCTCTGAATGAACTCGGCTCCGATCTGTTGCTCGTGCCTCTCCTGCACGTAGCGCTCCCAGGCTATGACCTGCCCTCTCTTGAGCGCCGTACCGAGAAACGCCTTGCTGCTCTCTTCGCGGTTGTCTTTGCCGCCCCGGTGCCAATCGTCCTTGTCCGGCCAATGCGAGCCTAAGTACGGATAGAATCGCTTGCCGGGGTTCTCGTCTAGGACCCGGTTCATCGCATCGGTCCACTGGCGGTACTTGGGGTTGTCGCCCGAGAAGAACTCGTCGACCACTACCCCGTCGTACAGCGGATCGGCCATACCGGGGTTGGTCGACCATGCGTTGTACACGTCCTCGAAGTCGACCGTCTCGGCGCTAAGGCCCGGCAACGGGCACTCGATGATCCATCGGCCGCCGGCAGCCTTCCACTTCTCGGCGTAGGCTCTAGTCTCCGGGCTTGCGCTCCCCACCACGGTGTTACAGTGAGGGAAGACATGCTTGGCAAGGAAGTCGGCGTTGTACGGGCCGTACTCTTTCACGTGCGGATCGAACACGAACTTGCAGTACGCGAGTTCCGGCACCGTGCGCACGGAAAGCTCAGCAGTAGTTGGGCCACCTTCCACCTGCAAATCGTGTGGACCGGCATCCAGGTAGCGCATCGTCTCGCCGCCACCCTCGAGAACGGTCGTGCCGTCGAGGACGGCATCGCCCGATGCCAGGCCGATGAACACCCATCCCTCGCGAGGGTTCTCGAAACAGAGGCCGCCATCTGCGGACAGATCGGCGGCGGTGGCCAATTCGGTTACCAGGTTGTTGAGTCGTTTTCCGTGCATCGCATCGCCTCGCTTCTCCGGTGTCGGCTCTCGGACCGATTGCGGTATCGCTCCGTTCGCATCGATATTCGTAGTGTGTAGAGTTATGCGTCGGGGACCGTGGAACCAACGCCGGGAGGTGCGATATGGCCAAGGACACCACGATTCGTCAGCCATTCAGCGGGCAGGACATACCGCGATACCTGCACGGCACGATTGCCCCGATGGCGACGCCATGCACCACCGACGGCGCACTTGACGAGGCCGGCGTCCGCGCGTACGTCGACTTCCTCATAGACGATCTCAAGGTGGACACGCTCTTCCCTCGCGGGGGAGTCGGAAAAATGTACGGCTTCTCGTACGAGCAAGTCGAACGGCTCACGAAAACGGTCGTCGACCATGCCGGCGACAGGGCGCCCGTGGTGGTCGGCACGTGCGGCATGTACTCCGGCGACCCGGCTGAGAGGCCCGCGCCGGCCATCTACACTCGACAGAGCATCGAGCTTTCGCAACTGGCCCAGAAGGTCGGCGCGGCGGCTGCGGTGCTCGCTCTGCCGATGGCTCTGCGCGCCGAGGAAGGCAAGCCGCTGGCCGACACGATATGCGAGTACTACGAGACGGTTGCGGCCGAACTGGATATCCCGATCATCCTGTATCAGCCGGGCGGTACCGAACAGGCCTACCGGCTGACTCCGCCGACTCTGGAGCGGCTGCTGCAAATCCCCAACGTCGTCGGCGTCAAGATATCGAGCGGCAACATGGTCGTTTTCGGTCGGCTGGCTGTCGTTGCCAAGGGAACGAACTTCGCGTTCATCGCCGGCGACGAACGGGCGTTCATCTACACCATGATGATCGGCGCGACCGGCGTCATAGGCAGAGGCTGCAACACGCACGCAGAGATCCTGAGAGCCGTGTACGACCGGATGATGGCGAAAGACTACGATGGTGCGCGGAAGGCGGCGTGGGACTCGGTCCTCGCGCTGGAGCCATCCAACGGGGTCGATTCGGCGATCTGGAGCCTCGGGTACGCCGCGCGCAAGGGGACACGCGTTCTGCCACACACCGTCGTTCCGACCAGAGCGATACCCAACGAACGGCTCGACGAGTCCGAGCGAGCGCTCGACTCAATCAGGGAGCCATACCTGAGTTGAGCCAGGGGGCGCGGGCATATGAACCACACCGATGCGGTTGCCCCATGCGCTCGCGTGAACGTTCTTGTTGCGTGACGTCACCGCGGCATGGCCGACGACTCACTCCCGGTTCCTGCGGTCCGCGGATCTCCGAAAGGGAAGCTAGTGATTGACTGGAAAGCGCCCGTGGTGCACCCGCTGACGGGCGCCCGAACCCCTCGATACCTCCATGGCGTGATAGTACCCATGTTCACGCCGTGCAACAGCGACCACACGCTCGACGAGACGGCGATACGAGCGTACACCGACGTCCTTATCGAGTCCGGAGCCATATCCGGCCTGTTCCTTCGGGGCGGACTCGGGAAGATGTTCGAGTTCGAATTCGACGAGGTGAAGCGGCTGATAGACGTCGTGGCCGACCAAGCGGCCGGACGCGTGCCGGTCATGGCCGGGTGCGCCGGCATATACAACGGCACCCTGGACCGGGCGACATACATCCGACAGAGCATTGAGCTTTGCCGCCACGCTCAGGACAGAGATGCGATCGCCGTCGTACTGTTGGTACCCTCCGAACTCGTCAAGAGCAGAGGCGACGACGACACCGCATTCGAATACTTCCGAGACGTCGCCTCCGAGACCGATATGCCAATACTCATCTACCAGCCCCCGCCGTATAGACGAACTTACCGGATCGGACCGAGGCTGCTGGAACGACTCATGGCAATCCCGAACATCGTCGGGCTGAAGTACTCGACCGACAGGATGAACCCACTGACCCTGATCGCGGAGGTAGTGGAGGGCAGCGATTTCGCCCTGATCGCCGGAGACGAGCGCGCGTTCTCGGCGCTGTTCATGCTCGGAGGCACGGGCGTCATTGGACAAGGAGCGAGCAACAACCCCGAGATACTCAAAGCCGTGTACGAGCGGCTGATGGCCTCCGACTACGCCGGAGCGAGCCGCGCCGCGATGGACGCAAGCCGCGCCGTATCGATCACCGACGGGTTGAACGCCGTCGCCGCCGGGCTGAGCTACCTGGCGTACAAAGGCAAGCCGATACAGCCGTTTACGAAGGCTGGAATCGAGCCGGTGTCCTCCGAAAGATTAGAGCGGTTCGTCAGGCAGATGGACGAGCTTAGAAGCCGCTACACGCAGAATCAGTGGTGGGAGCGCACCGGCCAATAGCATCGCCGTAGCGCCCTTGCACGACATAGCCTTCAGGAGACCAGAACGTGGACAAATGGACGACCCCAGTCACGCAACCCTACTCAGGCCAAGAAATACCCGCCTTTCTGCACGGCGTCATCACGCCGATGTTCACGCCATGCAACCCCGATGGCACCTTAGACGATGCGGGAATCCGGGCATACACGGACTACCTGATCGGAATCGGCTCGATCACCACGCTGTTCCCCCGCTGCGGGCTCGGGCGCATGTACGCGTTCGATTACGACGAGGTGAAGAAGATATCCGAGATCGTCATCGACCAGGCGGACGGGCGGGCAGGAGTCATGCCGGGCACGTCGGGCATCTACGGTGGCAACACGGCGGATCGTCCCGACCCGGAAGTGTTCACGCGAGAGAGTATCGAGCTGTCTCAGCATGCCCAGAAAGAGGGATCGACCGCCGTCGTACTGGTTCTTCCGGCGGCTCTGGCCCCTGAAGACAACGTGCCGCTCGAAGACACCGTCGTGAAGTACTTCGAGACCGTCGCCGGCGAAATCGACGTGCCGATCGTGATGTATCAGGCGCCGGGCCTGCCCGAAGAGTATCTCATGACGCCTTCGTTGCTTGCGCGTCTGCTCGAACTGCCGAACATCGCAGGGATGAAGTTCTCATCCGGGGAAATGGTTCGCCTGGAATGGCTGGCGATGGTTGCCGCCGACACGAACTTCGCCTTCATTGCTGGCGACGAACTGGCGTACATGTTCGCCATCACGCTTGGCGCCGCCGGAGTCATCGGTCAGGGATGCAACACGAATCCTGAAACGCTGCGAGCGATCTACGACAGAATGCTCGCAAAGGACATCGTCGGTGCGCGGGAGGCGTCGTTCGACAGCTGCCGTGCGATAGAAGTGTCCGAGGGGGTCGACACTGGCATCGGCGGCCTGATGTACGCCGCGCGCAAGGGCGCGAACGTACAGCCCTATACGAAGACGACCGGCTCGCCATACGGCTCGAAACGCGCCGGCATCGACGACGACCGCATGGACGTATACGAGCGGGAGATGGACGCTCTACGGGCGAAATACCGGGGCTGAGCCCGAGCTGCACGGCGATCGGACACCGACTCCGCCTCGAACTCAGGGTCGCCCTCGAACTTCATCGCCTGGAACTAGCACTCCGACGTCGGCCAGTTCCTACCGTCGACTTATGTCGGCCAGCCACGGGCGAGATTGGACATCCAGCCATAGGGCTTGTTCGAGAGGTAGAACTGAGTCGTTTCCGCCATCCGCCCTCACCTGACTCGTGAACCGTTCGGCACGCTGGCGTCCGGAGCGAGTATCGACAGCGCGTCGCCGGAGTCGGCCGCCAGAAGCATCCCCTGCGATTCCACGCCACGGATTTTGGCCGGCTCCAAATTGGCGACTACCACGATCTGCCTACCGACGACGTCGTCGGCTGCGTAGTGCTCAGCGACCCCTGCGACCAGCGTACGCGGCGTTTCCTCGCCGATGTCGACCGATAGCTTCAGCAACTTGGTCGTCTTCTTCACCGGCTCCGCCGAGAGAATCGTGCCCACGCGAAGGTCCAGCTTGCCAAAGTCGTCGAAACTGACGAGTGCCGGCTCGTCGGTCGTCTCGTCTCCAACGTCGTCGGCTGCCCCCGTCGCTGCCTCAGTCGTGGCCTTGCGACTTGCCTCGCGCTCCCTCGCTGCGTCGAGATCGGCCCTCGGAAACAGTCTTTCGCCAGGCGCCAGTGCCTGCCCCGGCACAAGCAGCCCCCACTCCGCTGCCTCTGCCAACGTCGGATCGCTTGCGATTCCCAGCTGCTCGCGCAGTGTCGACATCCGCTCCGGCATCGCCGGCCAGAGAAGTGCCGAGGCAATCCTGAGCGACTCCAGGCAGCTGTACAGCACCGCTCCCAGCCGAGCGGTGTCGCCGCTCTTGGCCAGTTCCCACGGTTTCTCGGAGTCGATGTAGCGGTTCGTCGCGCGGATACATTCCATCGTCCGCTCGATGCCCTGCGACATCTTCCATTCGCGCCAGAACTCGATGACGTCCGGGGTGGCGGAACGCCAGTAGTCCCGCAGTTCGATGTCGGTCTCGCTCGCGGGGCCGTCGCCCAGGCCCGGGACGAGGCCGTCGAACGAGCTTTGCACCAGCTTCATCGTCCGGGAAAGCAGGTTGCCCAGGTCGTTCGCCAGGTCCGTGTTCATGCGCTTGGCGATGATGGAATCGCCGATGTTGGCGTCGACACCGAACGGCATCTCTCGCAGCAACGCGTATCGCACGGCATCGGCACCGTACACGTCGCGCACGTCCGCCGGCTCGATCGAGTTGCCGAGGGACTTCGACATCTTGCGTCCGTCGAAGCCGCGCCAAAACCCATGTACGTTCAGATGGTTGAACATCGGTATGCCGGCGGCTCTGAGCATACATGGCCAGTAGAGGCCGTGCTGCCTGAGTATGTCTTTCCCGATAACGTGCTCGCAGACCGGCCAATACTTCTCGAACAACTCGCTATCGGGCCATCCGGGGCCGCTCACGTAGTTTATGAGCGCATCGAACCACACGTACGCGACGAATTTGTCGTCGAACGGCAACGGGATTGCCCACGAAAGCCGGTCCTTCGGACGACTAATGCAGAGATCAGTCGGCTTTTCCAGCATGGCCAGAAGCTCGTTGCGGTATCGCTCCGGGCGAACGAAATCGGGCTTGTCCGCAATGTGCGACTTCAGCCAGTCGTAGTAGTTGCTCATGCGGAAGAAGTAGTTCTGTTCCTTCAGCAACTCAGCTTTGGTGCCGTGAGTGAGGCATCTCCCATCGCCGTCGAGTTGGTCTTCGTCGTAGTAGAGTTCGCAGCCTACGCAGTACAGTCCTTCGTACTGGTCGAAGTAGATATCGCCACTGTCGTACACCCGCTGCAGGATGTCCTGCACGACGGTCATGTGACGCGGCTCAGTCGTTCGGATGAAGTCGTTGTGTTCTATGTTCAGCGTCGGCCACAGCGCGCGGAATCTACCGCTGATGTCGTCTACCCACTGCCGCGGCTCGATCCCCGCGTCCTCGGCGCTCTGGACGATCTTGCTACCGTGCTCGTCCGTGCCGGTGAGAAAGTATGCGTCTTTGCCTTCAAGCCTCGCGAATCTGGCTTGAGCGTCGGCAACGACAGTGGTGTAGGCATTTCCCAGGAATGGAGGCGCGCTCACGTAATATATGGGCGTCGTGACGTAGAATCTTTCCACCAGATGACTCCTTGCAGATGGCTCCTTGGTGTTCGTTCGGTCGGCCGGCCAGCTACTTGCCCGCATCGATTTGTTCGGCCCCGAGAGGAATCGAGTCCTCTTCGCCGTCCTCGAAGCGAATATCGATTCGCTCGTTGAGCAGATCGAGCTTGCACACGCATGCCGTGCGGCCGTCTATTTTTAGGCTATCGCCTAGCATTCGGACATCTCGCACGCACGCCGCGGTAGAAGTCGTGCTCGAACCTGAGGCAGCATTTCAGTCTTCCACACAACCCCGAGAGTTTCGACGGGTTCAGCGAAAGATTCTGGTCGCGAGCCATTTGTGTGGATATCGGCGCAAACTCAGCGATGAACTTCTCGCAGCAGAGCTCTCGCCCGCAGGGGCCGACGCCACCGAGATGCCTGGCTTCGTCTCGCACGCCGATTTGTCTCAGCTCGATCCGCGTTCGATACACCGACGCCAGTTCCCTGACAAGCTCGCGGAAGTCCACTCGATGGTCGGCGGTGAAGTAGAAGCATATCTTCTTCCCGTCGAGCTGGTACTCGACGTCGACCGCTTTCATCGGCATCTCTCTGCGGACTATCCGGGCCCTGAAATCGGCCAGCGCTTCGACTTCGCGCGGGTGCAACTGCTTCCTGCGCTCGATTTCCTGGTCGGAAGCCAACCTGAGAATCTTCTTGCGCTTGCCTTTCTGCTTCTTGTTCTCGCAACAACCAACAAGCCCTATGCGCCCGATGTCTTCACCCTTGTCGGCTTCGACGATGACGTGGCGGCGTCCGGCCGTCTCGACGCCGCCCGTGTTGGCGAATACCGCCCGACGGTTGCCCTTGAAGAGCACCTCGACAAGGCCCAGGTCGTCGCCATCCGGACATTTCTGGCACGGTCCGTCAGCACTCTCGTCGGCCTCTATGGTTTCATCGATCTCAGTGGTCTCGGCCTTTTCGGTGGCCTCAGCGTTCGCGCCTTCTTCTATCGCAGCATCTTCGGATTCGTCAACCATGGTCGTCGTTCCTTCGTATCTATCCCGAGACCGCCAGATCGAGAGGCGGAAACGCCACGACGCCGCCGAGAAAGCGCTGGTCGCGCGGAAACAGCATTAGCGTCGCAAGTACAGCCGGTGGCGTTATGTTACGCCCCAGCATCTCATATGCTCTGTCAGCTTCCTCGAGCCACTGTCCGAGTCGCTCGCGTCCCATCCTGTCGGCCATCGGGGCCAGCTTGTCCATCGCCGCGTCGTCCGACCGCTCCACCTGCGCCAGCAGCAGATCCCGCAGCCACCAGACGATCCAGCGCACCAATTCGCTCGTCTGCCCCGACGTTGCGTTGTCGGTCGCCTTTCGCGTCGCAACCATCACGTCCGCCGAGGTCCGAGCCGGATCTAGCGCGACTGCTATCAAGTCTGCCGCTGCGCCGCGCAGCTGATCTGCGTCGCCACCCACCAATGCACAGGCGCGCCAAAAATCCCCATCCGCCCGGGCCAGCAAGCTTTCGGTCGTCGGCCCGTCATCTCCGATGCCGCGTTCGGTTAACAGTTCGGCGATCCGCTCGGCGCCGAGTGGCGGCACCCGTGTCTCGTGGCATCGGGAGCGCACCGTCGGCAGTAGATCCTGCGGCCGGGCCGTCACGAGTATGATCGTTACGTCTTGCGGCGGCTCTTCGAGCGTTTTCAGCAAGATGTCGCCGGTGGGCTCGGTGACGCGATCGGCCTCGGCGATGAGCACGACTTTCGACGGACTCTCCCACGAGGTCATCGAGGTCCAGCGGATCACTTCGCGGGCCTGATCGGCAGTGATTCCCCAATTCGCGCCCACCGCAAGCGGCGCGTACGGATCCTTCGCCAGAGCCTCGGACACGGGGTCCGATCCATCGGTGTTCCCGCTTCGACGACGTTCCGAGAGCGTCGGCAGCGGCGCGATGCCCAGGAAATCAGGATGTCCGAACCCGCGAACCCGCGAACATATCGAGCAATCCGCCGAGTGAGACGCGTCTGTGGCATCAGGGCAGATCAGCACCTGCGCGAGCGAGATAGCGACGTCGTACGCGCCGAAACCGCCACCGCCCGTCAACAACAGGGCGTGCCCGAGCCGGCCCTTTCGGTACGCGTGGAGAAGCTGCTGAACAACCGCTCGGTGGTCAGGCATGGTAGATCGGCATCCAACGTGACGGGGACTAGCAAGCGCCCTGGCCCGCAACACCAAATGTAAGGGGCGTTGGACCGGTTGCGAAGGGCCGCAGCCAGTTGTTCCCGCGTAACGACGGGCAATCAGGTGGGTTACTCGGGGCCCGGCGACGTCAGATGGCGGCGCCGTCCGGCTCGAAAAAGTGGATGCGTTCCGGGTCCATGCGTAGAGTCAGCCACTCGCCGAGGCCGGGCAACGTGTGAGCATCGGCTCTTACGATGAGAGAATGCGTTCCGGTGCTGAGATGGATATAGGTCTCGCTGCCCATCGGCTCTACAAGCTCTACCTCCGCCTCGAAGCTCGGCCCTCCGTTGGCCGAAGCTTCCGCGCCCGACGTGTCGACCGTTTCGGGCCGGAAGCCGAGCGTGATGCCCTTGCCTACGTAGGGTTCTACCTTCTCGGTCATCTCCTCCGGCAGAGATATCCGCGCGGCGCCGTCGTCGAACAACATGCCATCCTCGGCGACGATGCGGCCCTTGAAGAAGTTCATGGCCGGAGAGCCGATGAAACCCGCGACGAACCTGTTCACCGGATGCTCGTACACGTCTATCGGTGCGTCGACCTGCTGGATCTCGCCGTCGTTCATGACGACGATCCTGTCGCCCATCGTCATGGCCTCGACCTGGTCGTGCGTCACGTAGATCATCGTCGCTTCAAGCTGCGTATGGAGCTTGGAGATCTCGGTGCGCATGGCAACGCGGAACTTCGCGTCGAGGTTGGACAGGGGCTCGTCGAAGAGAAACACTTTGGGCTGCCGCACGATGGCGCGCCCGACCGCCACTCTCTGCCGTTGGCCGCCGGAGAGCGCTTTCGGCTTCCTCTCCAGAAGCTCGTCGATCCCGAGGATACGGGCCGCGTCGCGAACGCGGCTCTCGATCTCTTCCTTCGGGTACTTGCGCAACTTCAATCCGAAAGCCATGTTGTCGTACACGCTCATGTGCGGGTACAGCGCATAGTTCTGGAACACCATTGCGATGTCGCGATTCTTCGGAGGTACGTCGTTCACCAAGCGACCATCGATGTGAATCTCGCCGTCGGTGATCTCCTCCAGTCCGGCAATCATCCTGAGCGTGGTCGACTTGCCGCACCCGGAAGGCCCGACCAGCACGACGAATTCTTTGTCTTCGACCTTGAGATCCGCGTTCTTCACGGCCACTACGTCGCCGTCGAAAACTTTCGTAACCGCTTTCAGATTGACTTCAGCCATCGAATGAACCTCTCGACACCGATTCGTTCGCCTGTTCGGCCAAGCCGGCGATAGGCCTGGAACCTTAGTAGGCCCGGCATACACACCAGTCGTCCAGGGTGAGCAATAATAATAGGGCGTGCCGGAGCATCCGGCAACGATCTCGCGGTTTCGGCGCGGCGAACCCCTATTTCAGATCGACCGATACGAGCGTAGAGACCTGTTCGCCGAAATCGGACTGGACCATTCCGACACCCCTGGCGAACCAGAACGACCCGCCGGGAAGCGCCTCATCGATGGCGAATGCTTCGCCGAGTGTGCCCACGACCGCGATCGTCCATGCGACCTTGATAGCCTCGAACGATCCGGCCGCCGTAGCGATGGATTCGGTGGCCTCGGCTTTTGCAGTGATGCTGATGCTGAAGGTCGCGCCCAGGGGTGAGCCGAGATATAGTACCGTCGCGTCGATAGACATGCCTCCGACCGTCCACTCGTCGCCTTCCTTCATCGGATAGCTGAGCAACACCCATTCCGAGTCGGCAGCGGCGGTTATTTCGGCGATCTGGGCACCCAACTGAGCCGAGAGTTGGGAAGCGATTGCGAAGGCGAGCACGTCCGCGATGTCGGCGATGTACACGTGAACGCCGTCATCGGCTGGACGGAACTTCGAGAGCCCGAGTTCGCTGCCGATGTTGGTGATCTCGTAATAGGTCTTGCCGTCAACAGTGAGCGCGCGTTTCACTTCGGCGGTGTCGAGGCTGCCGTCCGGTGCCGAGTAGACCCAGGAGTTGCCCACGACGATCGGGAAGTAGTCGCTGGCCGCTTCGGGCCCGGTGGAAGACGCGCAACCCTGACCGAACAGGCTTGCAGCGCCGACGAGTGCCACCGAAAGCGCGGCTATGGCGAGCGAGGTTCGTCTCTGCATGACACGTTCCTTTCCTCACGTCCGGTTCTCGACTGGAGATCGATCCTAGGGCCTCAGGGCTGCGGCACAGGCAGCAGCAACCGGATGATGCGGTCGATCTGGTCCCGCAACTGCCTGCGGTCGACAACCATGTCGACGAATCCGTGCTCCATTAGGAACTCAGAGCGCTGGAACCCCTCCGGAAGTTCCTCTTTGATCGTGTCGCGAACCCGAGCGCCCGCGAAACCGATCAGCGCTTTCGGCTCTGCGATGATGATGTCGCCAAGCATGGCGAAACTGGCGGTGACGCCGCCCGTTGTGGGGCTGGTCAGGACGCTGATGTACGGCAGCCCGGCTTGAGCGTATTGCGCCAGGCGCGCGCTCGTCTTGGCCATCTGCATCAGAGACTGTGCCGCTTCCTGCATGCGGGCGCCACCGGACTGGCTCACGATGACCAGAGGCCACCGTTTCTCTTCCGCCAGCCCGATCAACCGGCACATCTTCTCGCCCTCGGCCGAGCCGAGGCTCCCTCCGCGGAACGAGAAATCCATCGCCCCTATCGCGATCGGACGTCCGTTCAGGTAGCCCTGAGCCGCCATGAACGCGCATTTGCGACTGGTCTTCTTCGCATCGCTCCTGATCTGGTCGGCGTAGCGCTTTCCATCGGCCTTGAACTTGAGCGGATCGGCTGAGCCGATGTTGTCGAACAGACTTTCGTACCCGCCGCCGTCGAGAATGTAATCGAAATAGGAGTCGGTACGGACGCGCAGATGGAACCCGCAGAGCGTGCACACCCACATAGAGGCGTCCAACTCTTTGCGGAACAGCGATGTGCCGCAGCCGAGGTGGGCGTCGGCTCCCACGCCTTCGCACTTGACCCAGACGCCGTCCGGCACAGGCTTCTTGGGTTCGAAGCCAAGGCCTGTCTTCCATTTGTCGAACCAGCTCATCATCTACCTCTTCAGCTTGGTGCTCGCTTGCGGTGACAGGCGCACTGTCTCTCCGGATGCCGGCACCCGTTCGTCAGGGTCGACACGCTCACGCCCAGGCACGCGAATCGGCGCAAGCGGGTAACATCGTTCCGTCGGGTGCGTTCAGGGCGCGCCATGCGCCCGTGCAACGAGATCGTGCCTCATCCATTTCTCCATGAGTGCCGCGGCGTCGCCCTGCGCCCGTCGACATGCCACCAGCACTTCCTCGTGTGTCACGTGTGCCCCTGGGTAGGTCGGCGCTCGGTTCGTCACGCACGAAATCGCCGCCACGTCCAATCCGAGGCGAACGGCGTACCTGGCTTCCGGCACGGTAGACATGCTGACAACCGTGGCACCCGTCCGAAGCAACATACGGACCTCGGCGGGCGTCTCGTAGTTGGGTCCGGTCATCATGGCCAGAACGCCCCTGCCCAAGTGAACGTTCGCCTCGGTGGCGGCCTCCGACAAGGCCGCGAGCAGTCGGGGCGAATAGGTCGGGCGTCCTATCGCGAGCTCGTCTCGGGCCGCAAGCCGATCGGACGGGCCGCCGTTACAACGCAGCGCTTCGAGGCAGCTCGAACTGGATGTCTCCAGATCGTCCGTGATGGCGACGAGTTGGCCCACGTCTACCAACGGCGATACGGCTCCTGCGGCGTTGGTGCAGAGAAGCCATTCGCTGCCGAGGTCCACGGCAACGTTGACGGGCAAAACGACTTCCTGTGCCGTGCAGCCCTCATATCCGTGCCATCGTCCGACGAAGAGAAGCACGGGAGTCCCGCACCATCTACCCCAAACGATCTCTCCCGGATGACCTGCCACGGACGTCGCGGAGGCACCCGGCACATCCGAACAGGCCCACCGGCCAAGCACATCGACACGGTCCGCCAGCGGCGCCCATCCGCTCCCCAGCACGACGACCCCCGCTATATGCGCTACTCCTTGGGCGCGCAGCCATTCGGCTGTCTCCGAGCGGGGTCTCATGCGGGTAGGGTCTCCGTCTGTCGCTGCAGAGCAAGCCGCATCATCAGTGCATCCTCCGGGGCAACCGCCGCTTGACGAGCGCTTCCCCGGCCAAGGCCCGACGGTGCGCCGTAGTACCCGCGCCGAGTGTCGACGGCCTCGAACCCTAAGCTCTCATACAGCCCGATCGCAGGGGCGTTCGAAGACGCCACTTCCAGCCAGACGCGCTTCACGCCACGTTCCTCCAGGTCGTGAAGGCACCGATGGAGCAACGCACGGCCGATGCCACGTCGTCGGTTGCCGGGATCGACACCGACGCGGTCGATCTCAGCTTCGTCGAGCACGAGTCTGCACAGCAGGTACCCACACGAAGAGCCGCAGAGAACCGCGACCAGCGCGGCAGGTTGTTGTGTGCCGACATACGGCGCGATCTGCGTATCCGACCACGGCGCCGGAAACGACTCGGCCTCCATCGCGACGATGGGCAACACGTCGGGGGCCTCGGCCGGCCGCACGTGCAACCCGTCCATCACCCTATCAGAGCGCGAATGTGGTGCTCGACGGACCGTGCCGTGGCTGCCGCGTTGTAGCCACCCTCAAGCACGGACACGACTCGACCATCGGCGAATCTATCGGCCAGCACGTCGACGCGCTCTGTGAGCTTACCGAAATCGGCTTCATCGAGGAACATGCGCGAGAGCGGATCGTCGCGGTGAGCATCGAAGCCGGCGGATATGAAGATCATCTCCGGTTGGAAGCTCTCGATGGCCGGCACAAGCGCCTCGTCGAAGGCCCGAACGTATTCTGGTCCGGAGGTATGGGGTGGCAGCGGAAGGTTGACCGTCAGCCCCTCGCCCTTGCCCTCGCCCCGCTCGTGCCAATACCCGGTGCCCGGGTACGCCATCGGCGCCGCCGGCGAATAGTGAGCGCTGCAGAATAGCACGTCCGGATCGCGCCAGAACGCCTCTTGCGTTCCGTTGCCGTGGTGGAAGTCCCAGTCGACTATGGCGATCCGCTCGATGCCGTATTGTCGTTGCGCATACCGCGCGCCGATAGCGACGTTGTTGAAGAGACAGAACCCCATCGCGCCGCCGCGCACCGCATGGTGCCCCGGCGGACGAACGGCGCTGAACGCGCGGCTCGCATTGCCGTTCATGACCGAGTCCACCGAGGCCGTAGCGGCGCCGACGGCCAGCCGTGCCACGTTGAACGACTTGGGCACTATGCCGGTCTCGCGACCATCGACGAGCAGCCCGCCGCCGGAACGTTCGCACGTCTCGGCCAGTGCCTCGACGTACGCCGGGTCGTGGACGGATTCGATAGTCTCGATCGGTGCGGGTTCCGGAGTGACAGGATGCAGGCGGGACCACAGATCGGTTGTTTCGAGATGGCTGTTGATCGCCGTCACGCGCTCCGGACGTTCAGGGTGCATCGGCCCCTGAACGTGCAGTTCGTAGTCGGGATGGGACACATATGCAACGCTTGCCACTACGCACCGCCTCGCCTGCTCGATGGCTTTGAATATACCGCCGGAAGAGGGGCGTTGGGAAGTCTCTCTCGTCCGAACCAGGCCGAAACTCGGCCTCAGCGCGAGTCGAAAGCTTGCGGTCGACGTAGGTACATAGGAGCCACTTCGTCGGGGTCCGTCGTTACGCCGTCCAGCGCGAGTTCTCGACCCCATACCGAGCACGCAGCCGCCGACGTGCATGCCGCCCACAACGGAGCGACAACGGCTTCGGCTCCAAGGCGATCGGTAATCTGTTGGCGATAGGCTACGGCGCCGTCGCCGACGAACAAGCCGGGGCCGGGGTGGCCGTCGAGCCACTCGGTCGGAGACGTGGCCACGTCAGGCTCGATTGCCCGCGGATGGCTACCGGAAGTGTCGTAGTAGCCGGCGTAGACCTCGCGCCTTCTGGCGTCGAGCCATGGGATGACGGGCATCGCCTCGCCACCTGGCGACGGGAACCTCGCGGCCATGGCGGCAAGCGTCGAAAGCCCCACCAGCGGCAGATCGCGCCCCAGGCAGATTCCTTTGGCGGTGTTGAGCCCGATTCTGACGGCGGTGAAACTTCCCGGGCCCATCGTCACGGCCACGGCCTCGACGTCGCCGATGGTGTAGCCCGCGGTTGTAAGCGTCCGGTCGACGATCGGCAGCAAGTTGCTCGAATGACGCAGACCTGTTTGGAGCGTCGTCTCGGCGATCAGCCCATCCGGGCCGGCAATCGCCACGCCAAGCCCGGTTGAGGCCGTATCGATACCCAGGACCAGCATTGCCCACTCCGCTTCTCACCCGTGGCCGCTCTGCGTTGCAGCTCGTCGACGGAGATGGTACCTCGCTTGGCGAGCGGAGCCAAGCGGAACGACTTCTCCCTACCTTCGTTGCCCCCGTGTACGGATCGGTCGTATTTTTCATTTTTACGGTCATGTTGTCGTGACCGTGCGAGTGGCTGTCCCGCAGCCCTCCCGAAGAGCGTTCCTGCCCAATCGCACGCTCGGCTGGCGATGCCGGCGTGCGAACAGACCGAACAAGATCGAGGTCATCGATGCCATCTGCCGGCGACGAACACACCAAAGCCGAAACAGTACCCTGCTGGGGCGCCACGCGCTCCGCATTTCCCGTAAGATGCATTCACGCCGAAGATGACCGCCGAGCACGATGGCGGGCGGTGGCGGACGGATCGATCGCTTCGGAGCCTGACGCCGATCTGACGGCGGCGCTCTGCCGGGAGGCGTGGGGTGAGGCCGCGTGGGCCGAGAACGCATCAGTCGAATACAGTGCCGGCGCCGAGAGCCTGCTCGTAGTCAGGTGCGCCGAGGCGAAGGTGGAGATCGCGGCGGACTTCGCAGCGGGAGCAGGGCTGACGCTCTCGGGCAGGAAGGTCGCTGGGCCGGAGGCGGCTCACAAATGCGCGGTCACGCTGTTGCAGATGGCGGGAGCATTCGCTCGTGAAACCATAGGCGGTGCGACAGACGACCGATCCGCGCTCGCGTCATCGCTCGCAGTTTGGGATGAAAGCACTGCAGCCGACCGACACGCCGTTCTGAGTGGTATCGATTCGCTTCGGATCGATGCAGGGGGCATATTCGGTCGTTTTCTCCGTTCGCTCGACGACAAGGAGGCGATGGGTGACGCGGGCGATTCGGCCGACGAGTGGCGACAACGTTGCATAACGTGGCTTCTCGGGCAGGCCCGGCTGGATCTGCCGTACGACCGTGCGGCCATAGCCGAGACGCTTCGGGCCAACATGGACCCGGACGAAGCGCGACTGGCCCTCTACCAGATCGTTCGCGGCTACCACCGGGGCACGGAGAGGTGCAACGCGGAGCGGATAAGCGGCGAGTCCGCGTGGAGCGACGAAGAGCTGATCTTCGGCAGGATGAGTCGTGCGTTCCACAACCAGGCGCTCCTGTTCGCGCACGCGCGGCTTGTCACGATCACGGACGAAGTAGCGGCCGCGGCCGACGACGTTGCCGAATGCGCCGAGCCGTGGAGCAATCTGCGTCCCGCCGCCGACAGGATTACGCTGCTCGCAAGGCCCCGAAGCGAGGCGCGGCTCACAGAGTTGGCCGGCGCGCTGGATCACCTCGAGGAGCAGACGCTACGGCACCAACGGTCACAGGCTCAGAGCGCACTGCAGCGCAGACGCGCTCAGGTTGAGGCCGCCACGCCCGATCCCGAGTCCAACCGTAAGGCGGAGGCCGACCTCAGCGAAACAATGCGCGTGAGTGAGGCGATTCTGCGCGCGACCGGGACGCTCCGCGAGCGCATCCTGGAAGCCGACCGACGTCCGGCGGCGTATCTCATCGCGAGTCAGCGCCCGTCGCCCACCGGTTCGCACCTGCTTGCGAAGATCAACGAAGGGCGCGAGCCGTACCTCGGCAAAGCCGAGAACCTGAGACAACTGGTGCCACAGGCCGGCGACCGGCTCTATGCGTCGCCGGACTACGTCTGGCTCGAACATGCAGACCATTGGATAGAAGCGATCCCACTGTTCATCAAGGAGCGTATTCGAGTCGTCGACGGTGTCGAGACGACCGAGACCGTGATCGATCAAGCGGGGATGGAGGAGTCGTTCAGGGAGCAGATGGCCGAACCATGGGCGCGAAATCTTCGCGCGGCGGAGTTGAGCGGATACTGCGCGTTCGCCAGGGCATTGCTTCTGGACGAGGATCCGGCATCGGCCGACCTCGGTCGCGCGGCGGACTTCGACCGCGTGCGCAAGTTGACGACCGACGGACGAGCCGACGAGACCGCCGCGCTTGCAGCCACGGTGAAGCTGGCATCGGATACATCGGCCGCGGCTATCAGCGCCGAGTTCGAGAGGAACGGCGGCGGCGAACGGCTCGATGCGGTCCGTCGAGTCCTGCTCGATGAATACGACGGCGACGTTGGCATCGTCGGCGACGAGTTGTGGCAGGCGGTACTCGGCCAGGTCCGGCAGTCGAGCGATTGGCTTTCCGGGCTGCAATCGGCGCTCGCCGATGCATCGCCCGAGGTTCGCGAACGGCACCGAGCGGCTTGCGTCGAGATGGCGCCCCTGTCGGAGCGGCCGCTCAGGCGGACACCGGCCATGCACGTGCTGACAACGCAGTCGGCGAACATGACCGACGGCTACGTGCGGACGTGGCTCGAAGAGAGCATGGCGCTGGTCAACGTCGTCGATGCCGAGGGGCTCGCCGGAGCCGTAGACGAGCGCCTTCGGTCGTACGGCGACGAGATCGAGGCTCTCGGCGAAGCGCTCATCGACGAACTGGGCCTTGGGGTCGAAGTCGACACGATGGTTGCCACCGAGGACATACCTCGCGCTTCGGCCATACGCCGGGCGATCGGTGCCAATCGCCTCGTTCAGGCGCAGGTATCGGTGCTCGCAGTGCTGCGAGAGGTCCTCGGGCACAGCAACGCGGACAACGCGCCGGTCGACCCGCCCGAGGTCGATTCCTACATCGGAACGAAACGTGCGGAACTGGAAGAGCAGGCTCTCGCGGACGTGGTCGAACGCAATGTTCTGGAGATCGGCCGCGCCGTGGCGGGCCTCCGCGAGCAGAGCCCTGACGCAAGCCACGCCGAGTTGGAGCGTCGCGTCGTGGACGGCAACGGCGACTTCACCGCCGACTTGGGCGCTTTCGTTCGCTTTGCCGCCCGCGAGGCGCTGCTGAGGAAGCTCGACGAGGAACAGCCCGACGATGCTCTTGCCGAGCGCAAGGCCAACTGGCTGCGCCGGCACCAGAGGCTGGCCCGAACCACCGCCAGGAAAGAGGTGCTGTCGGAGGCGGGCCTCAGCCATCTTACACTCGACCCGCGCCACTACTACCAGGCCACCGGCGGGTCGAAGCGGTACCACCTGCTCTACACGCCGAGCCGTGTCGACTTGGGGCCGCGCGAGCGGGAGTCGGTGGAAACCTGGGCGCAATGGGTCGGCGGACTCGACAGGCAGGCGGCTCAAGTCGGCAGACGCGTATACGGCCTGATCAACAAGTCCGTGAAGAGGTTCGACAGCCTGACCGAGCCGGAGGTACTGAAGACCGGCGAGAACGCTTCGATGGCATCGCACTTCGCGTATTCCAACGCGATGGCGCTGATGGTCAACGCGGCCGGACGAGGCGACGTTGAGGAACTGGGCGATCAGATGAGCCTTCGCGAAGACCGTACGATACACCCGGCGGGCGAGGGCTACGGTGGGTATTGCGTCCCGAAGGACGGGCTGTTTCTGGAGTTCGTGCTGACGCTGTCGGAGGGGGTCAAGCTCGGGCAGCTGGGCGTCGAGGATCACAACCACGCATCGGTAGCGAGGCTGGCTCGCAAGGTGCTGCTTGGACGCGAAGACTTCCCGACCGAACTGGAATGGGAGGCATGGGCCGAGCGGATGCTGGCCGACGAGGACGGTTTGCGGAAAGCATTCGGCATTCGTGACGCCGACGGGCCGTCCGGCAGGCAGGTGCCAGTCTTTCAGATAACGCGCCTGGCCTCGGTACTGGAGCGACTGGGTCAGCCACCGCTAACGAACGGCCGCGCGGTGGTCGGTTCTCTCGCCGCCAGGTTCGGCGTGCATACGATGATCGCAGGCGCCGAGCACGTGAATCGGTTCATGCCGTTCTACAAAGTCTGGTTGACATACGACGCGCTAGCGAACGCTCACAGAGAGAACGACCGTCTGCCGACGCCGGAGAACGCGAAGATCGTCCTGAGCGCCGAATACAAGCCCGACACGCAGGATGGGCGCTTCTCGGTCGGCATGCGCAAGTTCGAGATATACGCCGGCACCGGCGAGTTTCTGCGTTACAGCCTCGGCGGCGAGGCGAGGACACTCGCGGCACTGATGATCGACGGTTGGGATCGCACCGTCGACGCCCTGGGCGCCGACGACTCGCAGTTGCGCCGGATCGCCGCGCGCTGGGGCCTTGCCCCGAACGATGGGTCGGAGCAACTGCGCGATGTGTTCCCCGGATATCCCGCTCCCGGCGAGTTGCGGCTCGTTAGCCCGATGGGTCTTTCGACCCAGGACGTTCTGCGCTACACGAGCGACACGACGATAGAGGACGTCGCGGAGGATGCGAAGGCCGAGCTCTACGCGCTCGGTCTCGACGACGAAGACATCGTGGCCAACATGACGACATTCGGCCCGAGGCTCGAGCGATGGGCCAGGCTGCGTGGCGATCCGGCCGCTTCCGAGCTTGCCGGGAAGCTGGGCGGATACATCCACGCGATGGCGCTCTCAGTGTTGGGGCCCGATAACTCGTACGAGCACGCTCTTCAGGGCGCCGACGTATTCGACGTCGGAATATCGCACCGACAGGTCATGGAGCTTCTGGCGCGCCCGGCAGAGCTGCGCGACCTGATGCTCTACGGTCATCCCGATAGCTCCCTGATCATCGTCGACGGTGGCTCGGGAGCGCGGCGCCGCGCCATGTCGCGGTACGACGTCATGCGATGGTTTGCCGCATGCGAACAGGTCGGGAAGAAGGGCGTCTATCGAGCGATCGGCGTCGGAGAGGATACGGTCGAATCGTGGCGGCTTCGTATGCAGGTGACGCGAGACGAGGCCAAGGGGTTCCGCGAGCGCTACCTGGCTGGCGACCCATCCAGCGTCGCAGCTCACTTCGCGCGCCTCGTTGCGACGGCCAGAGACGAGCAGGAAGCGCTTCTGGCGCTCGAAGAGGAAGAGCGACTTACGCGCTTCCGTAGGGATACCGAGGCCGGTCACGTCGTCTCCGCCGCACTCGCGGATATTTCTCGCATGCGCGGCCCGGAGGAGTTCGGCTTCGTTCATTGGCTTGGGGCGGGCGGCGCGTTCATAACCGAAGGCTTGCCCGAGTCGGACCTCGCACGCGAGGAAGCTCTGTTTGCCGGCGCGCGGAAGAAGATGTTCGGCGTCGAGCCGTCGGCAGGCGACACGGAGCCGACCCCCAGCGCAGCAGCAGCGATACTTGCGCCTCCGATGCGACAGGCCGGCGCACCTGCGTTTCGGCAGGAAGGCGGCGTCGAGAGCTCGAACAAGGCAACTGAAGAGGTCACGAGCATCGCTCTGGACACCCGGAAGCAGCTCGCCGAACGCGCACGACGAATGGTCGCGTTGCACAAGCGCCGGCGCGCTTTCGATGAGACACTCGACAAAGAGCGCGGTGCAGCACGACCCGCGGCGAAACTGGTAGACGACATTCGCGCGACGCTCGGCGATCCGGAGGGCTTCGAGACCGACGAAGCATTCGGGCGGATGATGGCGCTCACGAGGATTCTTGCCGAGAGCATGGTCGCCGAGCTATGCGACGACCTCGACGAGGCCGCCGAGTTGAGCGAGTGTTTCCGCGCGCTGTTCGGTGGCATGGAACTCGACCCGGACGCCCTGCGGTCCGTCTGCGGAGGATACGAAGAGATCGGCGCACTCGGTAATCTGGGGCAGAACGCGATTGAGCGTGCGCGAGGGGAGAAATGGCCGAAGCGGAAGCGTCTGTCGGTGCTCGAGAGCGTAGCGACGCTGGCGGAGTTCGTCGACATAGCCCGCGCGCTGGACGCGACGTTGGCCGACAGGCAGGGGCAAGGCGACGAACCCGACGCGGGGCATCTCTGGCGCAGCCTAGCCACGTTCTTCTCCGAGACGATAAACGATCATTTCGACGAGTACCGCCCGTGGGCGTATTCGAGGGGGATAGGCTTCGACGAGTTCCACGACGACGAACTCTACGATCTCGCCGATCGGCACCACAGGTGGCTCTACGGCTATCTGAGGAACCTCGTCGTGACGCGCACCGAAGCCTACCACCGCCCCGTGACAGACCAGGACCTGCTGCTGGGCCGGCTAGAGAGTGACGTAGCGATCGGCGCCATCGGAGCCGGCGGCACAACCGACGCCGAGCGGCGATGGCGTGCTTACGGCCAGCTGCGGGAGATCGCGTTCCTCCGCAACGACGGGTTCGTGCTGCCCCCGGTGTTCGACGGTTTCGGCCCGTCGCTCGTAGATGCCCGACATCGTGTAAATCTGGTGGCGTTGTACCCGGTCGGAAGAACGCACATATCGCGCATGTTGGCCGAGGGGCCGACGCTGGCGCGAGAGCTTGTCGCGGATGGGCAGCCCGCAGCCAACATTCTCCTCACGCGCCAGGGGCACATCAGAGGCGATCGCATCGAGATCGACGACGCCCATCTCTACGTCGAAAGAGGGACCTATACGGCGGCACTCCGGATGCACTGGGGCCTCAGCGAGAGCGGCGCCGAAGCGATCGCCGACAGGGACGTCGGCCCCAAGGGCGTGCGGATAGCCGCGCGCTTCTCCGAGCCGGTGACAGCCGCGGTCGTTCTACCGATGCACGGCAGCGAGGTGTATGACGGCGGGCATCTGGAACGGCTCGGATTGCCATTTTCGATACAGTCGCGGTACCACACGTGGACGACGTACGACAAAGCCAAATACGCGGACATCTTCACTCCCGACACCGGCGTGACGTTCCCCGACGAGATCGACTGGCTGCATGAGTGGACGACCGACTCGGACGAACCGACCGTGCTGGAGCACATCAAACGCGGCCGGCCGGATTCGTCGTTCGAGGGGCTGATCTCGTTCGCGCGGCAGCACAGGATCGTCATGGTCAAAGATGCCGCCGAATCGGGAGGCCGCAGGCAGAAAGCGTTCGAGATCGGCGCACCCGACGGTACCCCGATCGATCAGGCGGTCGACGACGCGGCTGAGTTCCTATACCAGATATCGCTCCACCATAACGTGGCGGTTCAAGAGGTCATCGTCTCTTCGCCCGAGGCGTGGGCGACCGAGGGGTTCCTGGAGAGATTCACCGACAGGCAGATCACCGACTGGTCGCGCCCGATCGTCAGGGATAGGCAGCCGCTGACGCCGTTGTTCGGGTCGTTCCGGATCATCCTCTCGACCGACCGACCGCAGGCGGAGGATCGCGAACGCCATTGGCACGTCAGCCACAAGATCACCCTCAACAGCACGCAGCTCATCACGAACATCGGGCGCGGCGGCACTCTGGAGATTTTGCGGCCGTCGGACATCAGGCCGGAGTTCCGGTCGTCGATCATTGATGCGCTCGAAGACGCCGGCAGGAAGACCATGGAGGCGATGTCTGCGTACGAGAACCAGACCGCTTCCGAATACGAGGAAGAGACCGGCGACGCCATAGGATGCGACCTCACGGGAGTCTCCTACGGTGTGCCACGGTATCTGATGCTCGACTTCCTCCTGCGACCGGTGTTCGATAGGCCCGGCGAGCTGGTAGAGATCGCTCCGGACCTCGATGAAAGCGAGACCAGGGTCGGCTCGCTGTTCATGCTTCACGACGGATCATGCACTTTCGAGGGCAAGATCGTCGATTGGCAGGTGATTCTGATCGAACCGAACATCGGTGTCGGCCTGTGGGACCGCGTAGCAATCCGCGAGGAGGAGCGCGAGCGTGAGCGCGCTGCGGCCGCCGGTGAACCGATGAACTGGGACCGAGTTGGCGAGAACGCACGGATCGTGTTGCGCGACCTCACGCGAGCGGGCACCGAGTACATGACCGCACTTCGGGATAAGTCGGGTCGCTGACGGGAACTTGCCATGCCAGTGGGTACGATCGGAGCATCGAGGCCGCAAGAGGTTGCGACCGACGCGGGCCGCGCGCCGACGGATAGAAGGTATCTCGAAGGCCTGATCTCTGTCGGTCGCAGGCTGCTTGAATCCGACTGCCCCGGCGCGACGCTGCCTGACGACATCGCTCCGCTTCTGGCCCGGGTCGTAGCCTGCGCTCTGGCGCCTCCCGATCGGCCGTTCTCGGTCGCTCGGGGATCGCCGCCGCACAAACCCGCCGCGTGGCAGAGCCTCGAAGATGAGGCCGCCGGGTGGCTCGGTACGCACCACGCCACACTCCCCGTTCGTCTCGGTGAGACCGAGGGCCTGCCCACGGAACAGGCGGCACGAGCGCTTCTGGCGGAGCACCGCCACAGCATCGCAGCCTTTGCGGCCGACACCTTGACCAGCCATCCGTTGGCGCCACCGACGAGGCTGCTCGACGCTTCCGCTCCGCAGCCTGACGTCGGCTACCACGCTATCGTCTTCGAGCGCCGGCCCCATTCCTCGCACGAGTTCTGGCCGCTGCTTGTCGACGCGCTGCAAGCGCGCGCGGCGGGTTCCATAGGCGGCATCGCGGTTGCGGCTCACGCCTCGTGGTTCGGCGTCGATGGTCGTCTATCGCGCGCGGCCTGGTACGACGCGGGTACCGATCGGATCGCTGAAGCCGACCTTTCGCCGTCCGTCCGCGTAAGCTCGGCGCTGCTTCTTCTGGGACCGCGCGATGCCGAGGGAGTATGGCACCTGAGGACCGCATCGGAACTGATGGGACATCGTGCCGCCATAGCTAATTCCTCCTCAGCTTCCTTGGCCGCGGACGACAAGTGGTTCGTTCACGATGCGTGGGCCTCGGCGGGTGTTCCATCGCCGCGGAGCGCACTGGTGACTCGGGGATCGATGCGCGAATCGGAGGACGGCCCGCAGAACGCCGTCAAGTCGGCGGCGGCTGAAGTGGCCGCCTGGGGAACCGACCGAGACTTGCTTGTGAAACCCCGGCACGGCACCGGAGCCGCCGGCGTCTCGCTGCTGAGAGGCGGCATAGAGACGTCATGGGATCAGGTTGCGGCCGTGCTCCTGACAGACGACGCGATCATCCAGGAACGGCGCGGCGACCTTCGCTACGTGCCGGATCGCGGGGTCCCGCTGCCGGCGACACTACGGCTGCACGCGACTTCGGATGCCGAGGGCCAGGTTCGGATCGAATCGGGATACGTTCACGTTGCCGATGACCCTGAAGCCCTCGTGGCAAGCGTCGCCAGGAGTGGGAGGGCGTACCCGATAGTTCACGAGCGGCTGCGACTGATCGATCCTGGTGACGACGAACGTGCATTGAATGACGACGACGTGCTCCGGATCACCGATACGGTAGTGCTGGCGATCGAGTCATTCCATCGACAGGCGGCGCACACTCGGGGCGAAAGGCTGCGGCTGGCCGGCCTGGACATGCTGGTCGAAAGCGGCGAGGACGACGTCGCTCAGGGCGTCGCTTTGGAGATCAACAGCCGCCCTGCGGGTCTGTGTCATAGCCGTTTCCTGACGCCGGGATGGGTTCTTCCCGGTGAGCCGGGCGTATCGATTGCGCTTTGGGACGGCCGGGGATGAGCCACCATCGCCTCGTGCACGGTACGATCCTCGATGGCGCGATGACGTATCAGAATTGAGAGCCGGGTTGCAGCCCTATATCGCCACGCAATGGGCATCCCGCAACCGCAACGCGTTTGGCACTCGGTTTGCCTTAGAAACCACCACCAAAGCAAATGCGGTCTCCAACGGGCAACGACGTGAGGTGGGCTGATGGTCGCGCCGCATCGCCGGCAATGCGCACGGACGGGTAACGGTTCGGTTGCGCCGGGTATGACTCGGGCGCGTCACGCTCTCGCGTGGGGCCTCGTAGCGTTGCTTGCGGTGCAGGCGGCGGGTTGCGGGGCGGGCGCGGGCGTCATACCGCACGCCAAGCGTGTCACCACGATCTCCCCATGGCGATATTACGATTTCTGGAAGGCCTTGAGGGTGGGGAAGGGCATCCTGATCGGCGTGGGTGACGGCGATCCCATCGCCGGGCAGTTCCGGTCGGCGGGAGGGAATTCGGTACTCCTTAGGACCAACAAGGGCAATAGACGAATCAAGATAGAGAACATCACCTACATCATC